>NZ_JBHUGY010000022.1:0-131400 GCF_042682105.1 Mesorhizobium calcicola | reverse complement strand
GCTTCCTGCCGCTCTCCGAAGGCTCGATCACGCTGGACGGAAAGGAGATCGTCGCGCCGGGCGGCGATCGTGGCGTCGTGTTCCAGAAGGATACCTTGCTGCCTTGGGCAAACGTGCTGGACAACGTTGCTCTCGGCCTGAAATACCGGGGTGTGTCGCGTGGCGAGCGCCATGAGCGCTCGCGGCGTCTGCTGGACCTGGTTGGACTCGCGGATTTCGCCGAAAAGCCGCCTTATGAACTGTCAGGCGGCATGCGCCAGCGCGTTGGCATCGCGCGGGCCTTGGCCACTGACCCGAAGATCCTCTTGATGGACGAGCCGTTCGGCGCCCTCGACAGTCTGACGCGCGAGACGATGCAGCAGCTTTTGGCCTCGATCTGGGCCAAGACCGGCAAGCAGATCCTGTTCATTACGCATTCGATCGAGGAAGCCCTGACGCTGGGCACGACCATCGTTGTGATGTCTCCCAGGCCTGGCCGCATCGTCGCCCGGTTCGACGCCGACTTCGTTCGCGAGTTCGCGCAGAGTGGCGACATCGGGCCGATCCAGTCCCATCCGCGTTTCATCGAACTGCGTCAGGAAATCCGCTCGCTCATCCATCAGCCGGAAGGCGCCCGCACAGGAACTTTGCAATGACGCTCGCCGCCAATTCCGGAACTTCATTTTCGCCGTCGATTGCTCAGCGCGCGCCGTCTCGCAAGCAACGCCGTTCCCCATCGACCAGTACTCTCGGCATCAGTGTGGTCACCCTGGCAGCGCTAATCGGACTGTGGTTCCTGGCCGCGCATTTCGAGTGGGCGTCGCCACTGTTCCTGCCGCCACCCGCCGAAGTGCTGACCCAATTCAGCGCCGTCTGGGCCGATGGCTATGCCAACGGCACGCTCCTCGAGCACACACTCGCCAGCCTTGGCCGTATCGGCGCCGCACTCGGCGTCGGCATTTTCCTTGGCATTCCGCTTGGCCTGCTGATGGGGCTCAATCGCTGGGTCAAGGGCATTTTCAGCGTCCCGATCGATCTCTACTGGGGCTTGCCTCCGCTAGCCTACCTGCCGCTGCTGATCATCTGGCTGGGCATCGGCGAGACCTCCAAGATCGTGCTCCTGTCGCTGTCGACCTTTGCCCCGATCTGCTTTGCCGCACAGGCTGGTGTTCGGTCGGTGCCGGCCGAACGGATCAATGCCGCGCTGTCGCTTGGCGCCAGCCGCCTGCAACTGTTCACCAGCATCATCCTGCCCTCCGCATTGCCGGAAATCATGACCGGCCTGAAGATCGCCATTGGCGCCGGACTGTCGACACTGGTCGCGGCCGAGTTGATCGCAGCCCAGTCAGGCCTTGGCTACATGATCATGTCGGCCGCCAATTTCCTCGCCACCGATGTCGTCTTCGTCGGCCTCATCGTCATTGCCATCCTCGCCTTCGCCTTCACCAGCGGTATGCGCTGGCTGGAGCACAGGCTCATCCCCTGGAAGGGCAAGCTCTGAGGCTTGGCTCAACGCAGTCCGTATCGCTGAAGGAACAACCCGATGTCCAGCAACAGCCGTCCGCTCGACCTATATTGGTATCTGCCGACCCATGGCGATGGACCGTATCTCGGTACGGACGAGAGGCACCGTCCGGCCACCTTCGGCTATCTCAAGGAGATCGCTCAGGCGGCTGACCGGCTTGGCTTCAAGGGTGTGCTCCTCCCCACGGGTACGAGGTGCGAAGACGCCTGGATCGTGGCGGCTGGACTGGTCCCGCTCACTGAACGGCTGAAATTCCTCGTGGCGCTGCGGCCAGGCAGCGGAACGCCGGCGCTGTTCGCACGGCATGCGGCGACGCTCGACCGCATTTCAGGTGGCCGTGTCCTGCTCAATGTCGTCACGGGTGCCGATCCGGTCGACCTTGCCGGCGACGGCAACAAGCTCAGCCATGGCGAGCGCTATGCGCAGACCGACGAGTTCCTGACCATCTGGCGGCGCATCCTTTCCGGCGAACCGGCTGACTTCGAGGGCAAATACCTTTCCGCCCACGGCACCGACATTTCTTTCCCACCTGTTCAGAAGCCCCATCCGCCGCTTTGGTTCGGAGGCTCCTCCGACGCCGGCATCGCGATCGCCGCCAAGCACGTCGACGCCTATCTGAGCTGGGGCGAACCTGTGGATCAGCTTGCTGAAAAAATTAACCGCGTCAGGGTGGCGGCAGCGGCGCAAGGCCGCACGATGCGCTTTGGCCTTCGCATTCATCTGATTGTACGCGAAACGGAGGACGAGGCGTGGGCCGCGGCCGACCGGCTGATCAGCCATGTTACCGACGACCTGATCGCCGAAGCTCAGAAGGGATTTGTCCACATCTCGGAATCGGTTGGCCAGAAGCGCATGTCGGCGCTTCATCAAGGTCGGCGCGACCGGCTGGTTGTCGGTCCCAATCCGTGGGCAGGGCCTGGTCTTGTGCGTGGCGGCGCGGGAACGGCGTTGGTCGGCAATCCCGACAATGTCGCCGCGCGAATTCGCGAGTATCAGGAGATCGGCATCGAAACGATCATCGCGTCCGGCTATCCACATCTGGAAGAGGCATTTAACGTTGCCGAGTTGCTTTTTCCCAAACTCGGGTTGGGCGGCGAAGCCGCGCCGGCGGAACGCAGCTGGGATGTCGAGTTCGGACGCGGTGTGCTTCCGAAGGGAGTCGCTTCCGCTTCGTGACGCCATGCGGTTGGCAGGGTCCAACTAAGAGATGGACAGGATCTCGAGTTCGCGCTGCCCCAGTTGGACAACGGTGCCAACGGTTTTGCCAGTCAGCGCGATGGCCACCGGCGAACCATGCGATATGGAAGCTTGAGACGGGTTGGCCTCATCCTCACCGACGATGCGGAAGGTCTGGGTGCGGCCATCTTCACGCTCGAAGGTAACGGTGTGACCGAAGGCGATAACTTCATTAGACGTCGGCACCGGCATAAGCTGAGCTGTGCGGACGCGCTCGGCATAATAGCTGACATCTCGAACTGGAACCGCTGATTGCCGTCGCCTCTCGTTGACATCTTCCGGCACGTTGGCGGCCTCGAGAGCCTGCTGAGCGCGAGCCAATTCATCCTGCAGCATCTTCAGGCCCGCCTCCGTGACGAGGTTGATCCGATCGGAGATAGGGCGAGCCGGCAGGATGGTTTCCGACGCTGCCTCGGCGCTTTCCTCCTTGGCAAACGCTACGCTCAATTCGTCGGTACTCCCTGTCGAATGCTGTTGGTAATCGACTAACCTACAGCCGACAATAAAGCTGCAACAATTTGACGACAGGCTTCGGCAGAAACGGAATGCCCGCAAGGGGCGGAAACCGGTAGTTCTGCTCCCTTGTCTTCAATGCCAGAACCGGACGATCTTCTATCGGCCCCAATGTTGCCTGTCTGAAATGCGCCTCATTCAAGCATTAGCAGCTATCGACAACGGATCTCCATAGCGGACATTGACGTGGCCACGGGTATACGGCGCGGCCATGCCATTCTACGACATTGAGGAGAGCCTGCGGAAGGTCGCGTTGCCGCAGGAGCGGACCGTGGCAAGCTGCGGGTCAACCAACCTCTATGTTCATCTCGGCAATCAGACGTTCGCGCCCGGCCAGCGAGTTCAGCGCCTTGTCGCCCAGCTCCCTGGCAACGAGGTTGAGCAGTGCCTCGCAAAAAACGACATAGGCGCCCATGCTGTTCGAATAGAAGCTGCTGGTGTGCGGGATGAAGAAGGCGTGCGCCGCCGGAGGCACAAGGGGGGAGGACCGGGAATCAGTGATCGCGATCACGGTCTGGCCATTAGCCGCCGCGATGCGGGCAACCTCGGCGACGCTGCGCGTATAAGGGGCACAACTGGCGACGATGACGACGTCGCCGGGGTCGAGTTGCGACAGTGCTTCGGCGACACCGAGCCGCGGCGCGTCGAGCAGCGCCACGTCGGAACGCACCATGCCCAGACAATAGGTTAGAAAGCTGGCCAGCGAATGGAACTGGCGCACGCCGTGGACGCGCACGCGGCGCGCGCTGGCCAGCAGCCTGGTCGCGCCCTGCAGCGAAACGCCATCCAGTTGGCCGAGGAAGCCATCGACATTCGCCGCCGTTTCGCGCGCCAGGCGCTCGAAGACATCGACCTCAGCATTGCCGACGGACCGCGTCGCCAGCAGCCGTCCGGCCTGGCGGCTGTAGAAATACTGCTGGTCGTTGGCGATCGCCTTGCGAAAGACGGCCTGGAAATCGCTGAAACCTTCAAAACCAAGACGTTTCGCCAGCCTGGTCAGGGTAGAGGGATTGATGCCGAACTGATTTGCCAGTTCCGAAATCGAACGGACCGCCGACTGCTCGGGGGCCTCCACCAGCTTGGCGAACACGTCATGCGCCTTCGAGCCGAGCGAAAAACCGGCCTCGTCACGACCGACAGAAAGCGCCAGCGCTCGGAGATCCTCGATGGTGCGCGGCGGCTCTGCAACGGGTTCCTCTGGCATCGCACCGTTCCTGTTCACGTCGCGACAGGTACCAGCCCATCCCGCATTTCGAAGCGAGCCGCTTCATGCGGCCTATCGTAGACAGACCATTCGACCTTGTCAGCCCCGATGCGGAAGACGGCGCTCGCCAGCGTGTTCTCGATGTCGCCGTCATCCGGGTCGGTTCGGTAGATCGGCAGTTCCGGGTCGGCCGCGTCCCACAATATGCCGACCGCGTGGCTTTGCGGGTCCGGCTGCGGCGTCTGCGCAAGCAACGTCTCGCCCCGCCGCTGGCGCGCGCCGGATGATCCGGTGACGACCTGCGATACGCGTCCGGTGTCGGTATGGATGAGATGGTTGGAATGGATGCGCGCCGCTTCAATGCGATCGACGGACAGCGCCTGGGCGGTGAACTCGACGCTGAGCAGCCGCTCATCGCCTGCCTGGGCCAGGGTCAGATGAAAGGCGCCGGCGCGCGGCGTCGATTTGAGCAGCGCCACCGCCGCGTCCAGGTCGGGCGTGTCAAGGATCGCCCGGGTCAGGACCATGCGCGGCGTGCCGCTGCCGCCGGCCAGCGGCCTAAGGTTGTTGACGGTCTGGACCAGCCCCGCCGACGTCGCGGCAAATGTGTGCCCCGGCAGCGAGCCGGGATAGACGAAAGCCGTGAATTGGCCGCCGCCTTCGCAAGTCACATGGGCGAGGGCACAGTGGCCGGCGAAGTCCGGGTCGCCATCCTCATTGTGCCCGACGACATGCGGTGAACCCGGCAGTTGCACGGTCGTGCAGCCATCCGGAGCCATCGCCCAAATGTCGCCGCGGCAGTTCCACAGGAAGACATCATCGAAAGGCAGCCCCAGCCCGGCGGCAAGACCTTGTAACTCGGCCCAGCAGCGTGGGAACCGCTCGCGAACGATCGTTGCCATCAGGCCGATGCGCGGATCGGCGCGGCGCACCGTCAGTTCGCGCCATGCCGCGGAGTGGCGGAAATGGTCGTGCAGCGCCACGCGGCCGAAGCGCCCGAGGGCCGCGCCGACATCATGCGGCGAGCCCTGGATATCGATGAAGGAAAGCCGGCGGCCGGCATCAAGCGACATGCTGCAGAAACTCTTTCAAGCGCGGGTTTTGCGGGTTTTCGAGCAATTCCCGCGGCGGGCCGTCGACGGCGATCTTGCCGCCTTCCATGAAGATCAGCCTGGTTCCGACCTTGCGGGCGAAAGCCATCTCGTGGGTGACCACGATCATGGTCATGCCTTCCTCGGCCAGTGCCTGCATGACGCGCAGTACTTCATGCCTGAGTTCGGGGTCAAGCGCCGACGTCGGCTCGTCGAACAGCATCAGCTTCGGCTTGACGGCCAGCGCACGGGCGATGGCGACGCGTTGCTGCTGGCCGCCGGACAGTTCGCTCGGATAGTTGTTCACCCGGTCGGCGAGCCCGACCTTGGCCAGCATCGCCAGCGCCTGGCTGCGCGCCTCCTGCCGAGTTTCGCCGCGCACGCGGTGCGGGCCGAAGGCTACGTTCTGCAGCGCCGTCATCTGCGGAAACAGGTTGAACTGCTGGAAGACCATGCCGGCTTCCTGGCGGATCAGGCGGACCATGCGGCCGCTGCCCTTGACGCTGATGCCGTCGACGATGAGATCGCCGCCGTTGATCTCCTCCAGCGCATTGATGCAGCGCAGCAGCGTCGACTTGCCGGACCCGGACGGGCCGATCAGAACGACCTTCTCGCCGGGCTCGATCGACAGGTCGACCTCGTCAAGGATGGTGACCTGACCGAAGCGCTTGGTGACCTTCTTGAACTCCACGATGCTCACAGGATGCGCATCCTCTTTTCGGTCACTCTGAGGATCAACGTCAGCACCCCGGTCATGATCAGGTAGAGCAACGCCACGGCGGACCAGATTTCGACGGCGCGGAAGTTGGCCGCCATGATTTCCTGGCCTTGCCGGGTGAGCTCACCGACCCCGATGACGATGAAGAGCGACGTATCCTTCAGGCTGACAATGAACTGGTTGCCGAGCGCCGGGATCATGCGGCGGAAGGCGAGCGGGCCGATGATGTAGACAAGCACCTTCCAGAACGGCAGGCCGAGCGCTAGCCCGGCTTCCCGCAATCCGCGGTGGATGGAGAGAAACGTGCCGCGGACGATTTCGGCGATATAGGCGCCCGCATTGACGACGATCGCGATGATGGCCGCCGCCAGGGGATTGATCCGGATGTCGGCGAGGATCGGCAGTGCGAAATAGATGAACATCACCTGCACAATGATCGGGGTGCCGCGGATGATCTCGACATAGACGAAGGCAATGGCGTTGAGGACAACATTGCCATAGGCGCGCGCCAGCCCGGCGGCGAAGCCGATGACCAGCCCGCCGGCGAGCCCGGCCAGCGCGATCAGCACTGTGAGGCGGGCGCCTTTGAGAAGTTCCGGCAGGGCCTGCCAGATGACGGACCAGTCAAAATCCATGGACGCTTTTCCTTTTGGGGGAAGGCGCGCCGGCCATGCCGGCGCGCTGGGAAACCCTGGGGGATCAGCTCTTCGGCGGCTCGGTGCCGAACCACTTCTTATAGATGGCGGTGTAGGTGCCGTCGCCCTTCAGCTTGGTCAGCGAGGCGTTGACCTTGGCGACAAGAGCGCTGCCCTTCGGAAAGGCCATGCCATATTGCTGGGCCATCATCTGCGGACCGACGGTCTTCACCTTTCCCTGCCCGTTGGTCTTGATGTAGTAGAGGACATTCGGGGTGTCATGCATGGCGGCATCGGCGCGGCCCGTCGCGACTTCGAGATAGGCGTTGTCGCTGTTAGGGAACAGGCGCAGGTCCGTGCCCTTGAAGTTCTCCTTGGCATAGTCGGTCGCCGACGTGCCGGTCTTCACAGCAAGCGTTTTGCCGACCAGATCCTCCGGACCTTTGATCGAGCTGTCGATCGGCACCATCAGCAGGAAGCCACTGTCGTAGTAGCCGTCCGAAAAATCGATGACCTTCTTGCGCTCATCCTTGATGGTGATGCCGGCAAGCCCGACGTCGACCTGCTTGGTCTGCAGCGCCGGGATGATACCGTTGAAGTCCATCGGCTGCAGCGTGTAGGTGACGCCGATATCCTTGGCGACGGCATCCCACAGGTCGATGTCGAAGCCGACATATTTGTCGCCCTCCTTGAACTCGAACGGGACGAAAGCGGTGTCGGTAGCCACGATCAGGTCGTCGGCACGGGCCGGCTGGCCGAGGAGAAGCGTTGCCGCGACGGCAGCGGCGGTAAGACTTGCAAATGCGAACTTCATGTCCGGTTTCCCCTTTTTTGTTGGAATTTGCGTTGGGAACCGTAACACCGTCGCCGTCGTCTCGCAAATCCAAAATGCATTTGCTAATCATATGCAATTGATATTTGCGCATCGAGATGACGACTGGGAACCTTCGATCCAAAGGCGAAAACACAATCCGATGCGCTAGATGTCTGCCCAATCGCCGCGCAAAGCGTCCGCGTCGGCGATGGCCAGGCCGCAGGCTTCGACGGCCCGTTTCGTGGCGGCGATCAGGTCCTGATTGCCGGAAGCCAGCGTGCCATCGGGCAGGAAAAGATTGTTCTCGAAGCCGACGCGCGCATGCCCGCCAAGCAGGGCTGCAGATGTCACGCACGCAGTCTCGTGCCGGCCGAAGGCGCAGACCATCCAATGTCTGAACGCCGCATCCTCTGTCGCCAGGAACGGCAGCAGATCGGCGGGCCGCGACGTTTGCCCGACCGTGTAGCGGCCGAGCACATAGAGCACTGGCGGGTTCTCGAAGGGGATCATGCCTCGCTGCGCGAGTGCGCTGAGGTAGGACGCCTCGCCGGCGGAATAAAGGATGATCTGCGGCGTGACCCGCTCCGCGCGCAGCCATTTCAGGAACGAGGCGAAGGTGGCCTCATGCGTCTCATCGGGCACGAACTCGCGCAATGCCAGCGAGACAGCTTCGGGACGCACGTCGCGCACCACCTGCATCTGTTGTTCGGGTGCGTAGAGGCCAAGCGCCTCGGTGGTGATCTGGATGACCAGCCTTTCGCCGACACGAGCCTTGATCGCCGCGATCGCTGCCCGATAGGCTTCGGCATTCAGCAGGTGGCGCCCGTCGCGGTCGCGGACATGGGCGTGGATCATGGCCGCGCCGGCATCGAGCGAGGCCGCGGCAACATCCGCCAATTCGTCCGGAGTGATCGGCAGAGCGGGATGATCCGCCTTGCCGCGTCTGCCGCCATTCGGGGCGACGGCGATGGCGACGGGACCAGTCGATTCGAGCCGATGCTCCGGTTGATCTGTCGTGACGTTCACCGATTGCTCCATATGTTGCGCATTGTAATAAATGCTACATATGTTGCATATTCCAGCGATCGCGTCTATGCTCCCACCATGATCCGTGCACCGCTTACCGATACCATTGTCGAGGTCTTCAACACTTTGCCTGCGCAGCTTCAGGGCGCGGCCCGCTACGTCATCGACAATCCCGAAGACGTCGCGCTGCTGTCGATGCGCGAACAGGCTCGCCGCGCCGGCCTGCAGCCGTGGACGATGACGCGCCTGGCCAAGAGGCTGGGCTTTGACGGCTACGAGCCCATGCGCTCGCTCTATGCCAACGCCATGCGGCAAGGAGAGCTGGGCTTTGCCGGCAAGGCCGGCGCGCAGCTTGCCCGGCAGGAGGAGGTCGGCGAGCGGGCCTTGGCGGCCGAGATGATCGCGTCGCTGTCCAGGCAAGTCGCAGCTCTTGGCGAACCGCAAATGCTCGATACGCTGGCTGAAGCGGCCGAACGGCTCTATGCGGCGCGCCGCATATTCTGCCTTGGCCTGCGCTCCAGCCATCCGGTCGCCGCTCACTTCGCCTATGTCATGTCCTTCCTCGGCGAGAAGGCTGTCATGCTGGATGCCGCGTCGGGGGCCGGCACCGACGCCATCCGCCTGGCCGCTGCAGAAGATGTGCTGCTCGTCGTCGGCGTCGCGCCCTACACCAGGCTGACGGTCGACCTTGCCCGCCGCGCTGCCGCCAACGGCGTCCCGCTGATCGCAATCACCGACAGCGTCGTGTCGCCGCTCGCCGCCCTGGCCGACCTGTCGATTCTGGTTTCGACCGAGAGCCCGTCCTTCTTCCACACCATGTCGCCGGCCTTCATCATTGGCGAGATCCTCGCCGCGCTGATCGCCGGCAAGGGCGGGCAGAAATCGTTCGCCGCTATCAGCCGCACCGAAGACCAACTGTCTCAGCTCGACATGCACATATTGCCGCCACGCGCCCGGGGAAAAACATGACCCACATCCTGCACCGCCAGATCCACGCCACGCTCCCCGTCGCCAGCGGCGGCAAGGGCATCGAACTCTTCGACGCCGACGGCCGCGCCTATATCGATGCCTCCGGCGGGGCCGCCGTTTCGTGCCTCGGCCACGGCCATCCCGATGTCCTCGCCGCCATGCACCGGCAGGCCGACACGCTGGCCTATGCCCATACCAGCTTCTTCACCAGCGAAGCGGCGGAAGCGCTCGCCGACCGTCTTGTCGCCGACGCACCGGCCGGCATCAGCCACGCCTATTTCGTCTCCGGCGGCTCGGAAGCGGTCGAGGCGGCGCTGAAGATGGCGCGGCAGTATTTTGTCGAGCTGGGCAAGCCGCAGCGGCGCAACATCATCGCACGCAGGCAAAGCTATCACGGCAACACGCTCGGCGCGCTCGCGACCGGCGGCAATGAATGGCGGCGCGCGCAGTTCCGGCCACTGCTGATCGATACGCACCACATCGATCCATGCTTCGCCTATCGCTATCAGCAAGCCGGCGAGACGGACGAAGACTACGCCAGGCGCGCCGCGCAGGCGCTCGAAGACAAAATCCTCGAGCTCGGCCCCGAAACGGTGATGGCCTTCGTCGCCGAAACCGTCGTCGGCGCGACGGCCGGCGCGGTGCCGCCGGTGGCCGACTATCTCCGCCGGGTCCGCGAGATCTGCGACCGCCATGGCGTTCTTCTGCTCCTCGATGAGGTGATGTGCGGCATGGGCCGCACCGGAACGCTTCATGCCTGCGAGCAGGACGGCGTCGCTCCTGACCTGATGACGATAGCCAAGGGACTGGGCGGCGGCTATCAGCCGATCGGCGCGGTTCTGCTTAGCCGCAAGATATTCGATGCGTTTGCAAGTGGCTCGGGTCTCTTCCAGCACGGCCACACCTATATCTGCCACCCGATGGCCTGCGCGGCGGCACTAGCCGTGCAGGAGGTCATCGCCCGCGACACGCTTCTCGACAACGTCAAGGCGATGGGCGCGCACCTGGCGCGCCGGCTCGGCGAGCGTTTCGACAACCATGCCAATGTCGGCGATATCAGAGGGCGCGGCCTGTTCATGGCCGTCGAACTGGTCGAGGACCGGTCGACCAGGCTGCCTTTCGACCCCAAACGCAAACTGCATGCGCGGGTCAAGAAGGAAGCCATGGTGCGCGGTCTCCTCGTCTACCCGATGGGCGGCACCATCGACGGCATCAAGGGTGACCACGTGCTGCTGGCGCCGCCCTTCATCTGCGACGTGCCCGCCATCGACGCGATCGTCGAACGCCTCGGCGATGCCATCGACGCGGCATTGCGAACAGCGTCAAATTAGACCCGGAAATGCATTTTGAAGGCAACGATGCGACGTCCGCCCATCACCATTGGGCGACGGTTCTGCACTTCGTGGCAAAGGCCTGCTTTGGGTCAGATCAGGACAACGCTCAAGCCGAACTGAATGTCCGCTCACTCGGATCTGACACCTGAAGCTGCTGGTCCGCTCACGGCCCAACTGCAGCATTTTCCACTTTGAGGCGAAATAATTCTCAACTATGGTCCGTCAGGCTTACGGCATGGGGGATTGCCGATGGTTTTATCACGCAGGAGTGTCGTGCTCGGCGGTCTGGCGCTGGTCGCGGTCGGTGCTACCGGCAATATTGTTCAAGCCGCGACGGCAAAATCCTTTTTCGCCGGTACCGCCAGCGACAACAATTTTGTCTATCGCAAGACGAACTTCGCCAAGATCGACAAGAGATGGCATCGCCAGATCGTCAAGTATTTCAGCAGCGAGCCGGTCGGCACCGTCGTGGTCGATACCCGCCACCACTTCCTCTACCTCATCATGGAAAACAAGACCGCCATCCGCTACGGCGTCGGCGTCGGCAAGGACGGCTTCAAATGGTACGGCCGCGCGACGATCGACCGCCGCGCGCTGTGGCCGCAATGGGTCCCGCCCCCCGAAATGCGTAAGCGCAAGCCGGATCTACCGCCCATGGTCGCAGGCGGCGCGTCCAACAATCCGCTCGGGCCGCGCGCGCTCTATCTGTACCGAGACGGCGCCGACATCGGCTACCGCCTGCATGGCACGCTGGAGCCATGGAGCATCGGCACCGACGCTTCCAGCGGCTGCATCCGCATGTTCCCGGAAGACATCATCGACCTCTACCAGCGGTGCCCGATCGGCACCGCGGTGGAGGTCCTGCCGCACATCGCCGACCAGGCGCCCGCTTCCACCACTGTCGAATGATTGGCGCCTCATGAACCGCATGATTGAAAACACGCGCCGGCTGCTCGCCGCCAGCCTGCTGGTGCTGGCCGCATCCTGCTCGACCAGCAACACGCTGGCCCCTTCCACGCCCGACATCACCAACACCGAGATTGCCGGCTTCCAGAACGTGCAGCCGGGCAGCGAGGAGGATTTTATCCTCAATGTCGGCCGCCGCACCTATTTCACGCAAGGTTCGGCCGCGCTCGATTCTGTCGCCAAGGCCACCCTTGACACCCAGATCGCCTGGTTAGCAAAGCATCCGCGCTGGCTGCTCAAGCTGCAGGGTTTCGCCGACGATCCCGGCGCAAGTGAAACGGCGCTGTCGCAGCAGCGCGCCGATGCGGTGATGGACTACCTCGCCGCCGGCGGCATAGACCGCAACCGCATGTGGGCCAAGGGCTACGGCAAGGACAGGCTCGTCCGCGACTGCCCCGACGCCGCCTGCAGGTCGCAGAACCGCCGCGTTGTGTCTAATTTGCGCGATGAGAGGGACGAGTCGTAGGGGGCTGCTGTTTTGCATGTCACCAAATCCGAGTCTCACGACGGCGGCATGGCTGCTTTGCGCCGCAGTGTGGTCATTCGAGTCAGCTTCTCCATAACCGGAAAGCAGACGTTCAAAATAGACCGCTGCAGGCGACCTGCTCCGACCGATAGCTGACATTGAGCCGGTCCGCTACAACGCATCGGGGCACCGAGAAGACCACTGCTGGCGACGCGAACTGCGTTTGCTCGGCAATGCCCCATCGTAAATTGAGGGCTTACACCACGATAGGCTTCAGCCAAGACGGGTTCGACGCGCTTGCGCTGTCAACTACGGCGTCGACGAAGGCAACGCCCTTAAGCCCATCATAGGCAGTCGGGATATCGCGACCAATGGCTGACGGTTCGCGCTTTTCACGCTTAGCGTAGATCGCTTCTGCAAAACCAGCGTAGAGGTTGGAGAAGGCCTCCAGGTATCCCTCCGGATGCCCTGGTGGAGTGCGTGTCCTTGCCTTTGCTCCTTCACTAAGATCATCGGCGCCGCGTTTGATGGTTTCAGTTCGCCCGCCGAGGCGCGCATGGACAAGCTCATTCGGCTGTTCCTGGAACCAGGAGAGCGAGGCTTTATCGCCGAACACGCGCAGTCGCACGCCATTTGACGATCCCAGCGCAACCTGGGAAGACCATAGAAGACCGCGTGCGCCACCTTGATAGCGAAGCATCACATGAGCGTTGTCATCGAGCGCCCGCCCTTGGACGAACGTGGCAAGATCCGCTGTCAGAGACTCGAGCTTGAGGCCGGACACGAAACCCGCAAGGTGGTACGCGTGGGTACCGATGTCGCCGATCGAGCCGCCTCTACCGTTCTTCTTGGGATCAGTGCGCCACGCCGCCTGTGCGTTGCCCTCGGCCTCGATTGCAGTCGCCATCCATTCAAGCGGATATTCGACCTGAACAGTCCGAATCTCCCCGAGTTGCCCGGTAGCGACCATGTGCCGGGCCTCATGCACCATCGGATACCCCGAATAGGTGTAAGTTACGCCCATGAACCGACCGCTGTCGCGGACCAGCTTTTCGAGTGCGACGGCATCTTCCAGTGTCGCGGTCAGTGGCTTCTCGCAAATTACGTCAAAGCCCGCTTCCAAAAACGCCTTGCTGATAGCGAAGTGCGTGAAGTTCGGCGTACAGATTGCTACGGCGTCGATCCTGTCCTCACGAGACAGCTCTCCCTCAATCATCGCCTTGTAATTGTCATACGACCTGGCGGGGTCGAGGCCCTCACGAGCCGCAAACGCATGTCCGCGGGCTGGGTCGACATCAAACGCGCCGGCGACCAGTTGCCAGGCGCCATCCTGCCTCGCCGCGATGCGATGAATGTTGCCGATGTAGGCCCCTTGGCCACCTCCAACCATGCCCAGCCGGAGGGGTTTCTTCGTCGTCGTTTCAGACATTCTGCCTACGCCTCAGTCAAGCCCGAGCATCGCCCGGTTGGCGGCTTTGTTAGCGCCAGATTTTACAAAATCGTCGAAAGCGCGATCAGCGACACGAATGATGTGTTCGCGGATGAACTTGGCGCCTTCGGTGGCGCCGTCATCTGGGTTCTTGATGAAACACTCCCACTCGAGTGTCGCCCATCCGTCGAAGCCGTAAGTTGATAGCTTCGTGAAGATCGAGCCGAAATCAACCTGGCCGTCACCGAGCGACCTGAAACGGCCTGCACGTTTGGACCATGGTTGGAAGCCGCCATATGCGCCGGTCTTGCCGTCTGGACGGAATTCCGCGTCCTTGACGTGGAACATCTTGATCCGCTCATGGTAGTGATCGATGAAGGCCAGATAGTCCAAGGCCTGCAGCACAAAATGGCTGGGGTCATAGAGGATGTTGCAGCGCGGGTGGTTGCCGACCCGCTCAAGGAACATCTCGAAGGTCAGTCCGTCATGAACATCCTCGCAGGGATGGATCTCGAAGCAGAGGTCCACACCCTGCTCGTCGAAATCGTTGAGTATCGGCAGCCAGCGACGGGCGAGTTCGTCGAAGGCATCATCGACCAGACCTTCCGGCCATTGCGGATAAGGATAAAGGTAAGGCCAGAGCAACGTGCCGGTGAAACTCACGTGGCGGTCGATCCCGAGATTGCGCGAGGCTCGCGCGGCAAACTTCATCTGTTCCTCAGCCCACGCCCGCCGCGCGGCAGGGTTATTTTGAACGGCTGCGGGCGCGAAGCTATCCATGATCTGGTCGTGAGCAGGATGCACCGCTACCAACTGGCCGGTGATGTGCGAGCCGAGCTCCGGAAGTTCGAGACCCTTCGCGGCAACGACACCCTTAAGCTCGTCGCAGTAGGTCTTGCTTTCGGCCGCACGCTTCATATCGATGAGGCGTGTGTCCCACGTCGGTATCTGCACCCCGGCGAAGCCCCTGTCCGCGACCCAGCCGGCGATATCGGGGAGGGTGTTGAAGGGCGCGTCGTCGGTTGCGAACTGAGCCAGATATATCCCCGGCCCTTTGATCGTTCTCATGGTTGCCTCCTCATGCGGATAGGGCCATTGCAGGAGCTGGTGGGCCGCCGTCATAAGCTCCCCAGACCGATTGATCGAAGTGGACGACGGCGCCCGTCATCATCCCGGAATCGTCCGATGCCAGGAAGAGAACCGCGCGGGCAACTTCCTCCGGTGCGAGGAGACGGCCGAATGGCTGAGCGGCTGCCGCCTTGGCCAGCCAATCGGGTTCCGCGTGATGGTACTCGCGCTGCACCTTGTCCTCTCCGTCTGAAGCCATCCAGCCGATGTCGAGCTGGTTCACCCGGATCTGGTTGCGCATAAGAGCGTATCCAGTATTCCGGGTTAGGGTCGCGAGCGCTCCCTTCGATGCCGAGTACGATGACAAGAAGGGTTGCCCGGCCCGTTCAGACGCCGAGCCGATGTTAACGACGCTTCCTTTGATGCCCCGACTGATCATCAGCTTCGCGGCTTCCTGCATCAGGAAGAACGGCGCCCGCACGTTGATTGCGAACATTCGATTGAACAGTTCGGGAGACGTATCGAGCAGATTTCCGCGGTCAGTAAGGCCGGCCGCATTCACGAGGATGTCGACGCGCTCGTGTTTGGCTTCTACGTGGGCCAAAACTGCCCGGCAATGGTCGACGTTCTGAAGGTCCGCCACCACGAAAGAGACATCGACGCCAGTGTCGGCAGTGATTGCTTTCGCGACAGACTCGCCTTTCTCGCGGTCGCGACCGCAGGTCACGACCCCCGCTGCGCCTGCTTGGGCGAAAAGCCTGGCAATGGCCGCGCCGAGTCCCTGCGTGCCGCCCGTGACGACCGCTATTTTTCCATCAATTCGGTTCACTTCACACTCCGACCCGCTGCTTCTGGCGAATTTCAATTTGCTGGGCACGCGCTTTCAGGACGGACTCGCGCTCGGAGACTTCCGGCACACCAACGTCCCAGTCTGCATCTCCTGGCACCCAGGCGAAGGCATCGGTGACAATTGTTATGACCGTGGTGCGATCCGTCTCTTGCGCCCACTCCATCGCGGCCTCGAGATCGGCAAGGCTTTCGCAACGGCGAGCTAAAGCACCCATGGATTCTGCGTGCTTCACAAAGTCGACCGCAAACGGCTCTTTGACGCGGCAATCCTTGAGGAGATTGTTGAAGCCCGGGACACCCTTGAACTGCTGCAGCCGGTTGATGACAGCAAAGCCGCCATTGTCGCAAACCACCACGATCATCTTGTGACCGGTGAGCACGGTCGAGTAGATGTCGGAATTCATCATCATGTACGTGCCGTCTCCGATCATCACGATCGGCGTGCCATCACCATCCTTCGCCATGGCGTGACCCCAACCAGCGGCGATCTCATAGCCCATGCAGCTGAAACCGAACTCGCAATCGAAGGTGTTGCTCTGCTTTACCCTCCAGCCCTTGGTTACTTCTCCCGGTGTGCCGCCGGCAGCGGCAATCAATGTGTCATTCGGCTTGGCGACCTGGTTAACCACCGCGACTACCTGGGCGTAGGTGGGAACCGGGCCGTTGGTGGGGGCCTGATACTGGTCAAGGAGCTTGTTCCAGTCTGCGAACAGCGCCTTTGCATGCTTCATATGGTCGGGGCTCGCCTTCCAGTCACCGAGCGCCGCGTCCAGTTCGGTCACCGTTTCGAGCGCGTCGCCGACGACTGCGATCGCGCGATGCTTGGTCGCGTCATAGCGGGCGGTGTTGATCGAGATGAATCTGGCGTCTCGCCGGAATGCAGTCCACGAGCCTGTCGTGAAGTCTTGCAGCCGTGTTCCTATTGCCAGAATGACATCGGCGTCCCCAGCCAGGGCATTCGCAGAGGTCGAGCCAATGATGCCAATCGGCCCGGCGTGCGCGGGATGGTCGTGTGTGAGAGCGCTTTTGCCGGCTATGGTCTCTACGATGGGAATGCCACGCCGAACCGCAAAATCAGCGACCAGTTCCTCGGCCAACGAGTAGCGAACGCCGCCGCCTGATATGATGAGCGGCTTCTTTGCCTTCTTTAGCAGATTCACAGCCTCGGAAAGTTTGGTGCGGTCCGGCCTAGGACGCGGAACTGCCCAGGTGGTCGGCTCGAAGAATGCAAGCGGATAGTCGTACGCCACCTCCTGCGCGTCTTGAGCAAGACCCAGGAAGGCAGGCCCGCAATCGGCCGGGTCCAGCATCGCAGCGACCGCTTGGGGTAGAGACGAAATAATCTGCTCGGGGAGCAGGATGCGATCCCAATACCGAGTCACCGCTTTGAAGGCGTCATTGACGGATATGGTCGGATCAGTGAAGTGCTCAACTTGCTGCATGACCGGATCCGGCACGCGACTGGCGAAGATATCGCCCGCAAGGAGAAGCACCGGCAGACGATTGGCATGTGCCGTTCCGGCAGCGGTTATCATGTTGGTCGCGCCTGGTCCGATCGATGTCGCAGCAACCATCAGCCGGCGACGTCGATATGCCTTCGCAAAGGCAACGGCCGCGAGGGCCATCGACTGCTCGTTCTGACCGCGCCAGGTCGGCAATTTGTCCTGCACCGCCTCAAGTGCTTCGGAAAGGCAGGTGACGTTGCCGTGGCCGAAGATGCCGAAAACGCCAGCGAAGAGGGACACCTTGTGCCCATCTATCTCCGTGAATTGATTGCACAAATAGCGCACTAACGCCTGCGCCATCGTCAGGCGCACGGTCTCGCGGGACATCGCATCTCCTCCCATGCATCAGGTTTCGAGATACCTACGAAATATTCATTGACAATGCAAGAGTTCCGCAACAAACATTGCAAGATTGTGCGGAACGGGGAGGACTCCTTGTTGAAAATTGCAGTGCTTGGCTGCGGTAGGATCGGTCGGATGCATGCGGCTAACATCGCTGCGCATCCACGCGCATCGCTGGCCGGCGTGCTCGACGTGCATCGTCCCGCGGCTCAAGAACTGAGCACCAAACTGGGAGTGCCGGTTTTTGATACTGCCGATGATCTGATCGAGAGTGAGCATGTCGACGCGATACTGATCGCGACGTCCACGTCCACTCACGCCGATTTGCTTGAGAAGGCGGTTGCCGTCGGCAAACCAGTTCTTTGCGAAAAGCCAATCGATCTCGACCTGGGCCGCGTGCAAAAGTGTGCAGAGGCCATCCGATCCAAGAGCGATGTCCCTATTATGTTGGGCTTTGTCAGGCGCTTCGACCCCGGCCATCGGGCGCTCCGCGACGCGATCCGTGCTGGGGACATCGGCGATCTCCACCAGGTAGTCATCACATCCCGCGATCCTGGAATGCCCCCAGTGGCCTATGCAGAGGCTTCCGGCGGTATTTTCCGAGACATGACCATTCACGACTTCGATATGGCGCGGTTTGTTCTGGGTGAAGAGGTCACCGAAATATTCGCCGCCGGAAGTCGACTAATCGACAAGGCGTTGATGGATCGACTGGACGACTATGACACTGTTTCGGTCGTCCTGAGGACGGCCACGGGCAAGCAATGCATCATCAACAATTCGAGGCAGGCGACTTACGGCTACGATCAGCGTGTCGAGGCGCTAGGTTCAGGCGGCATGATAGTTTCGGAAAATCGCCGGCCGCATATGACCAGCCTCCATCGGGCAGACTTCACCGGCAAGGCTGCGCCGCTGCTAAACTTTTTCATCGATCGATACGCCGAGGCTTTCATGGCCGAAATCGGCGCCTTCGTGGATGCCATCGAAACGGGAAAAAAGCCGGAAGTCGGGTTCGAGGACGGCCATGCGGCCCTCGTCCTGGCCGAGGCGGCAATCAGGTCGGCG
Organism: Mesorhizobium calcicola; assembly: GCF_042682105.1. NCBI lineage: Bacteria > Pseudomonadati > Pseudomonadota > Alphaproteobacteria > Hyphomicrobiales > Phyllobacteriaceae > Mesorhizobium > Mesorhizobium calcicola. Next base: position 112,666 of record NZ_JBHUGY010000022.1, on the reverse strand, counting down.
GCCGAGCGCCGCACCGTCAGCATCAGTGAGATTGGGTGATCCATGTACAAGAACTATGGTCTGTTCATCGATGGCCAGTGGATGGCCTCATCGGACAAGACGCAAGCCGAAGTCGTCAGCCCCGTAAGCGACCAAACAATGGGCGCTGTGCCCGTTGCGACCGTGGCTGATACCGAGGCCGCTCTCGCATCGGCCGCTAGAGGGCTGCGGGAATGGCGGTCCACGAGCGGGTTCGCCCGTGCTGACGCCCTTCACAAGATCGCGGACGAGATGACCCGGCGCGCCGAGGAAGCCAAACGCATGATTTCGCTCGAGACGGGCAAACCTGTCGCGCAAGCGGAGCGAGAATGGACATTGGCGATCGACCAATTCAGGTGGTTCGCTGAAGAGGCGCGGCGGATTTACGGCAGGATCATCGAATCGCGGGTTCCCGGTGGCCGCTTCGAAGTATTCCGCGAGCCGGTTGGCATCGTCGGCGCCTTCACCGCCTGGAACTTTCCCGCTGCGCTTGTCGCTCGAAAAGTCGCGCCGGCGCTGGCTGCCGGCTGCTCCGTCGTCCTGCGCCCCTCAAGCCAAACGCCAGGCGTCGCCATGGTGATGGTCGACTGCATGCGTGTCCTTCCCAAGGGCGCCGTCAACCTGGTGGTGGGACCGACGGCCACGACCTATGCCCCGATCATGGCCGACAAGGCAGTGCGAAAAGTGTCCTTGACCGGCTCGACCCGCGTCGGCCAGCAGATGATCCGGGATGCGGCGGACACCGTCAAGAAAGTGTCGATGGAACTTGGCGGCAACGCCCCCTTGATCGTCTATGACGACGCGGATCTCGAGCTCGCGCTCAACGTTTCGGTGCCGACGAAATTTGCAAATGCCGGCCAGGTGTGCGTGACGCCCGATCGGTTCTTCATCCATGACAGCCTTCACGACCAGTTCGTCGACGGCTTCGTCAAAAGGGCCAGGAGCCTGAAGTTGGGTGACGGGCTTGACCCATCGACCCAGATGGGCCCGCTGATCAACGCAGCACGCTTCACAGAGATCGAGGCCATCGTTGCCGATGCGCTGAAGGCGGGCGCAACATTGGTCGCCGGAGGGGGTCGCGCGCCGGATCTCAATTCGGGGCATTTCTTCGAGCCGACCGTCCTGACCGATGTCACCGACTATATGAAAGTCTTCGACCAGGAGAACTTCGGTCCCATCGCGGCAATCACACGCTTCACCGAGGAAGAGGAAGCAGTCTCCCGGGCAAATGCCTCGGACATGGGCCTGTCCGCCTATGCATTTACCCGCTCGCCTGGACGAGCTCGTCGCACCGTTTCCGCACTGAAGGCTGGGATGGTCGGCATCAACAGCTTTGCGTTGGCGGCATCCGAAGCTCCGTTCGGCGGCACCAACCACTCCGGCATGGGACGAGAAGGCGGGACGGAAGGCATTAGCGACTACCTCGATACCAAGCTCGCACAGGTCGTGTTCTAGGAGGCTCGGATGATAAAGAACAAACTGAAGCACATTTGGGCGGAAGGTCGGCCGACCATCAACGGCTGGCTCTCGATCGGGAACGCTTTCACAGCCGAAATCATGGCCGCACAGGGCTATGACTCTGTTTCAATCGATGTCCAGCACGGTGCTTTGGACTATTCTGCCGTGCTGCCCATGTTTCAGGCCATGCGCGCTTCAGGCGTCGTGCCTATGGCTCGCGTTCCCTGGCTTGAACCCGGCATCATAATGAAGGCGCTCGACGCTGGGGCCTACGGCATCATTTGTCCGATGGTAAACACCGGAGGGCAGGCCGCTGAGTTCGTCAGCTACCTGCGTTACCCGCCACTTGGGCAGCGGAGCTTCGGGCCAACCAGGGTCAGCTTCGCCGCCGGCTCGAATTACGCTGGCGAAGCCAATGACGAAATCCTGGCTTTTGCGATGGTCGAGACCAAGCAGGCGATGGGCAACCTCGACGAGATTGCCGCTACACCCGGCTTGGACGGAATCTATGTGGGGCCAGCAGATCTGACGCTCAGCTTGACGGATGGCAAGCTGTCACCCGGCTTCGATCGCGAAGAGCCTGAGGTGCTCGACGCTTTGCACCGGATCGTGGCGGCCTGCAAAGCGAACGGCATCAAAGCCGCTCTGCACTGCGGCACTGCCGATTATGCAGCCCGTGCCATCGAATGGGGATTCAACATGACTACCGTGGCTGGTGACTCTCGCCTCCTGGCCGCAGCAGCGGCGGCAAGTGTGGGCCGGTTTCGTGAACTGGTGGGTCGGGTCGCTGTCGCCGGAGAGAAGGGGGCCTACTGATGCCCCACATCCTTGTTGCCGGGAAATTGCACCCGTCCGGCATGGCTCTTCTGAACAGCCTGCCCGATGTCACATTCGACTATATCGAGGAAGTGTCCGAGCAGTCCTATGCGCCACTGATCGGCAAGGCTGATGCGCTTGTCCTTCGCACTCAACCTTTGTCGGCCGAGACCGTTGCGAAGGCCGATCGCCTGAGGGTCGTCTCCCGGCATGGGGTTGGATATGACGCCGTGCATTTGCCGTCGTTGATCGAACGCGGCATCGCGCTCACGATTGTTGGAGATGTGAATTCAGTCTCGGTCGCTGAACATGCAATGATGCTGATCCTTGCCGCATCCAAACGTGCGCTTCGTGCCGATCGCTCGGTACGGCAACCCAATGAGTGGGGGTGGCGCAACAATTTGGAGGCGGAGGAGATCTCGGGCAAGAATCTCCTCATTGTCGGGTTTGGCCGAATTGGCCGCCATCTGGCGCGCATGGCTTCCGGCTTTGGCATGGAGGTCAGAGCCTTCGACCCTTACTTGCAAGAGCAAGCCTGGCCCGAAGGCCCGGTCAGCGCGGTAGACGCGCTGCGCGATGGTTTGTCGTGGGCCGACGTCATTTCGATCAACATACCGAAGGCCGACCAACCACTGATAGGCCGCGCAGAATTTGCTGTCATGAGGCGCGGCGCCATCCTCGTGAATACAGCCAGGGGAGGCATTGTCGAGGAGCAAGCTCTCGTTGATGCTTTGCGCTCTGGCCAGGTCGGCGCTGCGGGCCTCGATGTCTTCGACCGTGAGCCGCCAGCCGAAGGCAACTCACTGGTCAATCTGGATCAGGTCATCCTTTCACCTCATATCGCTGGACTTACAAGAGAATGCGGAGAGCGCATGGCCGTGGCTTCCGTCCGAAACGTGATCGATTTCTTTTCGGGGAAGATCGATCCGGCTCTAGTCGTGAACCGCTCCGCAGGGAAGGCTGCGTAAACGAGGTGGTTACGGCTCAAGGTCGGCGCCCCATGCAATGGTTTTTGCGGTTTTATAGATCAGTCATTCATCGTTGCATTTTTCCTTTGACTCATCGTGCTTTGCAGAATACATAATTGTGCAATGAGCATTGCAAGCGTCAATGTTCAGGCCGGGGAGGAGAAGGCGAGGAGAGAGATCTCTAGCCCGCAGCTCCGGGTAACCATTGTTCCACGGGAGGTTTGAATGGAACGACTGATTTCTACCCTTTTCGCGTCAACCGTCATTTCCGCGGCCCTGATTGGCGGCGTCGCTGCTGCGGATAAGGCGAAGGTTTTCTTTCTCCTGCCCAACGAAACGACGATCCGATTTGAAAGCCGTGATGCCCCGTTTTTCGTTGCCGCCATGAAGGAGAAAGCTCCGGACGTTGAAGTCGTCGTCGCGAACGCCCAGGGTGACCCGTCCAAGCAGCAGTCTCAGGTCGAGGACGCCATTGCCCAAGGGGCGAAGGTCATCCTCCTCACTTCCGCCGACGCCAATCTTGCCGCCGGCGAACTGGCGGCCGCCGCCAAGGCGAATGTGCCGGTCGTGCTCTACGATCACGATGCCGTCGGCGGGAAGGCCGAGGCTCACGTGGTGTTTGACTCGCTTGCGGTTGGCCGGGAGCAGGGCAAGCGCGCCGCCGAGCTGATCAAGGCTATGTCGAAAACCCCGGTAAAGGTCGCCCGGGTGAAGGGCAACCAGGGCGAATATGGCACCAAGCAGTATGAAGCCGGCCAGGATGAATTCCTTAAGCCGCTGATCGATTCCGGCAAGGTAACGGTCGTCTGTGAGCAGTACACGCAGAACTGGGATCCGACGATCGCTCAAAGCTTCGCCGAAGACTGCCTGACCAAGAATGGCGGCGACGTCGACGCTTTCATCGGCATGAACGACGGCACGACCGGCGGCTCGGTTGCGGCCCTCATTTCCCAGGGCTTCAAGCCAGGCGACAAGCTGGTGACTGGTGGACAGGACGCAACCGTCGAAGCCCTGCGCTACGTCGCGCAGGGCTGGCAGGACAACTCCGTGCTCAAGGATCTCAAGGTTCAGGCGAATTATGCGGCCGATGTGGTCGCATCGATCGTGGCTGGCAAAGGTGTTCCGCAGAACCTGATCAACGGCAAGGTCAACAACACCTTCATGGACGTGCCCGCCGTATTCCTTCCGGTCTCGAACATCACCAAGAACAACCTCGGCGATGTGGTGAAGGCCGGTGTCTGGACTTGGCCGGAAATCTGCAAGGGCATTGAAACGACTGATATCTGCAAGAAGAACCTGTAGAGCCACCAAAGGGGGGCCACCGAGGATGGCCCCCCACCAAGCCTGGGGAGGAGAACGAGATGACCGCACCAGCAGATGAGCCTTCCATGCGGAAGGCGCCGGCCACGAACTCGTCCGTGCCGCTCATTTCCCTCCGCAACATCCAGAAGTCCTTTGGGTCAGTCCACGCACTACGCGGCGCGTCCGTGGACGTTCACGCCGGCGAGATTGTTGCCCTTGTCGGTGACAATGGAGCCGGCAAGTCGACGCTGGTCAAAGTCATGGCAGGCGTTCATGCCGCTGACTCCGGCGAATACGAGATCGAGGGCAGGCCGGCGCTCGTTCGTACCCCGTCGGATGCCACCAAGCATGGCATCGCCACCGTCTACCAGGATCTCGCTCTGTGCAACAATCTGGATGCCGTGCAGAACCTGTTCTTGGGGCGCGAACTTACCGGCTCGCGCCTCTTCGGCAATCGCATAAGGCGGGCGGAGTGCGAAGTGCGGGCTCGCGAGGTCATGTCCCGTATGCGTCTGAGCAATCTGTCCCTAACCCGCCCTGTCGGTGCGATGTCAGGAGGGCAGCGCCAGAACATCGCGATCGCCCGGTCGGTGCTTTGGAAGCCCAAAGTGGTGATCCTGGATGAGCCCACCGCGGCTCTGAGCCACTCCGCCGCCCAGCAGGTCGCTGACCTCATTCGCAGCCTGGCCGACGATGGCCTTGGCGTGGTCGTTGTCAGCCATGACATCCACCACTTCGTGGTGAACTCGACAGACAGAATCGAGGTTATGCGCCTTGGCGCCAACGCCGCCAGTTTCCGATCAAAAGACGTGACCGGAGAGATGGTTGTGAACGCGATGGTGGGTGGCAACGAAGGTGTAAACCTGGCGGGCTGATAGCGGCCGAAAATTCGCTTAGGGAGGAAAGTTATGGTCTCGATCTCGGCAAGCGCGGCTCCGAAACGCCGCACGTTTGGAGAGTTGCTTGGGAGCGACCTTCGGGCGCTCCCGGTGATTATTGGGCTTGTGGTGCTTTGGGTCTTCTTCGCTCTTCAAAGCGACGTGTTCCTCACGCCTCGGAATCTTTCGAACTTGCTATTGCAGTCGACCGTCGTCGGCATCATGGCGCTTGGCCTGATGTTTGTACTGCTCGTACGCGAGATTGACCTCTCGATTGCGGCTATCCATGGCGTTACGGCAGTGGTGAGCGCCAAACTGATTGTCGAATATGGAGTCTCTCCGTTGCTTGCCCTGCCGCTGTCCGTCATCCTTGGAGCAGCGGTCGGTTCGGTCTCAGCGCGTTGGGTAAACTGGATCGGTGTTCCGTCCTTCGTGGTGACGCTCGGTCTAGGCCTCGCCTTGAACGGCATCCAACTTCTTTTATTGCCTGCCACAGCACGTTTCGGACTCATGGGGACCGGCGTCGAGTTGATTGCTCAAACGACCATCGACGGAGTTTACGCTTGGCTCGCCTGGGCAATCGGCATCGTTTTCCTGGCGCTTCTTATCCTTTCCAGCGTCCGGCGCAGACGGCGCGTTGGTTTAGAAGTCTCTATCATGCATTCGGTAGTCCTTCCGTTGGTCGTATCGGCGCTGATAGGCGCAATGGCGGTTGTGGTGCTCAATGCCAACCAGGGAATACCGCTGCCGGTGCTCATATTTGCCGTCCTGCTTGGGCTGGGCGGTTATGTTCTCAACGAAACCCAGTTTGGTCTCTACCTCTACGCGATCGGTAACAATGCCGAAGCGGCAAGGCGCGCGGGCATCAAGGTGCCGCGCATCCGGACCGCAGCGTTTGCCATTGCGGGAGGCGTCGCGGCAATTGCGGGCATCATTGCGTCATCACGAACGCTTGGTGTGGGTGTGTTTTCGGGTGGTGGCGTGGGTGGCGGCACACTCCTGCTGGAATCTATAGCAGCGGCGGTTATCGGGGGCGTCAGTCTGTTCGGTGGGCGCGGCGCTATTCATGCGGCTTTGCTAGGCGCCTTGGTCATCGGAACCGTGCAAAACGGTCTCAATCTAATGGGGGTCAAGAACGAAGTCAGGCTCATCGTCACCGGGTTGCTCCTCGTCCTAGCCGTCTCGATTGACAAGATCATCGAGAAGCTGACCGGTCAGCAGGCCTATTGAACTGATGGGAAATGGTTCGTACTGAAAGGTGCGGACCATTTCGCCAACCCCATTGGCAATTCCGATGAGTTCAGGGCACACTGCAACGAATTTTGCAGGAATCGTGGTCATGAATGTTGCTGAACCGCCGAAGAACTACGAAGAGCTCATTCGTCTCGTGCACGACCGTTTCGAGGGCATGAGCAAGTCGTATCAGGCAATCTCAGTCTACCTGACCCAGAACCCGAACGACGTCGCGGTTCTTTCGGTCAGTGCGATTGCCGAACGCTGTGGCATTCATGCGTCTAGTTTTGTTCGGTTCGCGCAGTCGCTCGGTTATGAGGGTTTCAAAGAGCTTCAGGGTCTATTTCAAAAGCGCCTTTCAACCGCCGCGCCCGGGTTCGAGGCAAGGATGCGCGCCCTAGAAGCTGAGCTTGGCACCCGTGAGGATCGAAGCGAACTTGGATTCCTGCGAGATCTTGTCGTGCGGGACATCGCATCGCTCCAAGATCTGCTCGCGGATGTCTCGGCTGACCAGATCGTCGAAGCCGTCGATTTGTTGCAGAAATGCGAGACGGTCTACCTTATAGGGCAGTTGCGCTCGGCCCCGGTGGTCGACCTGCTGCGCTACGTTCTAACAATGCTTGGCAAGCGTTGCGTCCTCTTGGATCCCAGCGGCGGCCTCGCAACCTACATGGCGCGCACGATTACTCAGCGCGACCTGTTGTTTGCGGTATCCTTCCGGTTCTACGCAACGGAAGTCGTCAATGTGGTTGAACAGGTAGCTGCGGCCAAGGTGCCAATCATCGCCATCTCCGACAGCACCTTGTCACCACTCGCGAAGTCAGCCACGGTACTCTTCGCTGTCCCGGAGCACGAATACACCTTCTCACGCTCGCTGGCAGCCCCGATGTGCCTCGCGCAAGCTCTCACGGTGGCATTGGCGAGCCGGCTCCAGCAGAGCCCGGATAGTCCTCGAATACCAACAGTTACCAGTCCTCACGGCCGGCAGCAGCAGCCTGCTTCCTGAAGTTGGCTTCGAAGTGATGAGCTAGCTGGCCGCGAGGCCAGTCCAACAATTGGTCGCATTTCGGAAAGGTGCAAGGCCCAAAGTCAGTTTGCACAAAAATGGTCGCGCACATTGGACGCTTCAGTCCGTTTTGTAACCCGGACGACCCTAAAACGGACAGTCCGTTTACGGCCCCAAACCAGCCGCGCTCATACCCTTATGGTCGCTCACCGAACCCCTTGTAGGAACGAGAAATGCCGTTGCATTGAAAAATTAGTCGTCCTACTGATCCTCAGGTTCGCCAGACCATGCGAGACGATACGAAGGATATGGGTTGGCTAACCATCCGGTAAACCATTGATTTTCTTTGAGAATCTCACACCCTCCGGGCCCACCAAATTATTACATATCAATAGTTTGCGCTTAATTCTTTGAAATTGAATTGAGCGCTATCGGATAAGCCACCGAGTTTGAAGGAAATGGTTTTGGGCCCGATTGTCAATTTTCTCCTTCTCTTTGACAACACCCGTCACACGTAGCTCAGGATCGCCGGTCTCGGAAGACCTTGCAACGATGCGTGCGGCAATCGGCGGCAACGACGTGCAATTAGGCGGGTTCTGACCCGTGGCGGACAGCCCTCGCGCGATAAGGAATGGCAGCATTGCGCCTAATGTCCGACATTTGAATAGCCCTGTCAGTCTACCAAAAGCGGACCTTAGTGGCGCCGAGCCCATAGGCGACCCGGCACAGGTACGGACATCTACCCCGATCGCAAGAAAGGGCATGCGCAAACCATCTGGCCCGATCTCAAAACCAACTCGGCCGCGCACGCCCGAAGCCAATGCGGCGTGATCGCGCTTGAGGGCAGCCTACCGAAGCGAACCCGCACATGTTCCGGCTTGCTCGCGGAACACTGTCTTACTGCTCCTCCGGCGGCTTGATGTGCCGAAGGCTCCAAAGCAGGGCAAAATCATAGATGATCTTCAGGACGCCGCAGATGATCCAAGGCCATGCTTCGTATCCTGCTTCGAACAGCGCACCGGCGATGGCTGGACTCGCGGCGGCCGCGAGACTTCTCGGAACTGAGGTCACGCTTGCAGCCGCGGGTCGTTCCGGTGGCGTGACGACAGCCATTACGTAGGAGGATCGCGTCGGCACATCCATTTGGGAGAGCGCGGCACGGATCAGCAGCAGCGCGAGCGCCAGCTGGAGATTTGGCACGATCGCCGCCAGGATCAGGCAAACGCTCGAAGGAGCATGCGTGAACACCATGGTGTTGACGAGGCCGAACCGCTCCGACAGCCGCGCTGCCGCCGGCAGTGAGAACGCGGAGAGCACCCCGGAACAGAAGAAGAAAAATCCCGCGGCCGATAGCGACAGGCCGAACTTGTTGAACAGCCAGAGAGCGACAAGCGACTGCACGGCAAATCCTCCGGCGAAAGCGTCGATGCTGAACAAGGCCGCCATCTTATAGACGATACCGCGAGACGGCCCGAGCGCAGCTATTGGCTTGCCTTCCACCTTCTTCGTTTCGACCGGAATGCGCAGATAAAGCACACCGCCGGCAACGCCGAGGAGCGCGTAAAATACGAACATCGCTCTGAGGGCCGTGAGGGGCGTCACGCCGAAATCGTTCAGGAGATCAGGACTTGCCGAAGCGAGTGCACCTGCCGCAGCCGCCAGCGCCCCGATGAGGCCGTAGCGCCCAAACATCCTTGTACGGTTTTTGTCCGACACGGAACTTGCAAGAACCGCGTGTTCGAGCGGCACGAAGATGCTGACGCTGCCTGCGGACGGGTTGATCGTTCCAACAAAGGCGACGAGCAGAACGACAGCCGTCGTGCTGGAAGATGCGAATGCGAAGCCGGTTGCGGTCATCAAGGCCGAAGCCCCGATCAACAACCGACGTAGATTGGTTCGGACACCAAGAAACCCGATCCCAAGGGTGATCAAGGCCGATCCAAGGAGCGCAAGCGTCGCGACCACACCGATCTCGAATGCGCCAAGCCCCAGCAGCGTCAGATAGACCGGCAGTAGCACGGCCACGAACCCGTCTCCGAAGTCGCGGAGCGCGCGCGCCGCATAAACGTAGACGGTCGGCGACCGCTCCCCGATTTTGCTCTGCTCGCTGGTTTCGTGAAGACCTGTGACCACTAATCATACCCCGCTAACCAGGCGATCCCTTCAGGGACAAGGAGCACCTGTCGTTGCTGTCCGCTGAGCAACGGCTCCACCAGCCGGGGACCCCGGCTGGTGCACAACGCTTGGTCAAATGACCATATGCAAGGTCGTCGCAGGATGACCCAAAGCGACTGTCGGCGCAAAAGACCTTCAACCCTTTCTAACGTCAACTTGGTCCAATGCGGCCCTAAGGCCTCGAGCAAGTTTCTCAGCGTCATTGTTGGCCCAGAAATGCATGAAGAACACTCGGGGCTCTTCATTCAGCATGTGGTTATGCAAGGCCGTGACCTCGATGCCGTTGTCCCGCATGGCCTTGATCACGGGATTGACCTCCTTTGCGGCCAGAAGAAAGTCGCCGGTTATCGCTGCCTTGCCATCGCCGGTCGGCTGGAAGTTGATGGCGATTGCGGAGCCCATGGCGGCAGGAATGTCCATGCCATCTTGCTTGATCGGTTCTGCACGCGGAATGCCGAATTGATAGACACCATTACTATCCTTGCCCTTGAAGCCGATGATCTTGTCGATGGCGGCGGTGTCGAGGCCAGTCGCCTGCGCTGCGGGTTGCGGCGTGGCCGCCGTGGCGTCCCCGAGAGGCGTCTTGCTGAGTGCCAGACCTGCATGCAGTGCCTTGGCAAGCGCGAGCGGATCGCCCTGTCCCGAAACATGCATGTAAAGTGTGGCTGGCTCGGCGCGGAGCAGATGGTTATGGAGCGCGGTGATTTCGAGTCCTTGTTGCGCGAACTCCTTCATTACTGGGCTGACTTCGTCCTGTGTCAGCACAAGGTCGCCCATGACCATGGCTTGCGCGCCCAAGGGAGCGATACGGTATTGCATTTGCGGACTCCTGAGAAAAAGGGACGGCTTCCAGTAGCTGCTCTTCGACCTCTCGGCCTTGCTCGGAGGGAGTTTCGTTTCGAGATCGCGATCGCAAACAGAAACTCGCGTCAGGCTGCCGTCGGCTTCATCACCGGCGGCCAATTGTGTGTCTCTGACTTGCGGCGTGAGGCCCAGGCGTAGAGCGCGTCATAGATGACGAAGCCGTGTCTCAACACCTCATGGTCGTCGGTCGACAGGTCCCGCAGGCCCATCGAGATCGCCAGCAGCCCCGCCGACTGCGGCGTGAGGTCATGTCGGTCGGTGTCGGCACCGCGCACGATCGCGGCGATCGTCACGATTGCGGAATCGCGATCGAGCCCGTATTTCGAGACGAACGTGTCGAAGCTGCAACCTTCACCCACATGCGTGAACTCGACACCTGGCACGTCGTATGGTGTCGCCCCGGTCTCTTTTGCAACTCGCATCACCTCGGTGGGCGGCACGAACAGGAATTCTGGTTCGTTGTCGATGAACCGCGCAATTAGCCAGGGACAGGCGATGCGGTCGATGACCGGACGTTCGCGTGTGACCCATTTCATGATCTATCTCCCTTCGGTCAGTGTCAGCGGGACAGTTGGCGCTCCGATGGCGTGCCAGGCGGCGATGCCGCCGGAGAGCGTATGTGCGTCCAGACCACGGTGACGAAGTTCAGCGACGGCATCGCCGCTGACCTGGAAGCCGTAGACGCAGTAGACGACGACCGGCTTGTTCTTAGGCAACTCGCCGGCCCAATCGGCAATCCTCTCCGGAGCGCGGATCAGCGCGCCAGGAAGCATGTCGCTGCGTTTCGCCAGATCCTCGGCGAGGCAGACATCGAGCACGACCATATCCTCATGGCGCTCGATGCGGCTGCGAAGGTCCTCTGGGGTGACACTGTGATCGTTTGCCGTGGGGATCGGGCTGGGCACGTCACCTGGCTGCCTCACCTCACGTCGGAAGCGCGCCCCGACGCGCTCCCAATGGATGTTCTTCATGAATGCGTCGACATAGGCGCCAGCCTTGGCACCGAAATCGATGTGATAGGCATGTTCGTACATGTCGAGCGCCAGGATCGGCTCGCCGCCTGCCAGGCAGTTGGTGTGATCCGCAGCCCATTGAATCATCAATCGTTGGTGACGCTCGGACCAGGTCAGCAGAGTCCAGCCCGAGCCGCCGGCCTGCGCTTTGGCGCAAGCCGTGAACTGCGCGCGCCAGCCGGCGAGCTGCCAAAGTCGCGCTCAAGCGTGACGGCGAGATCGCCGGCCGCATCACCCGAGCCGCCAAGGCCGTCGAAATAGATCTCGTGCAGGATTGCTGAATTGGCCGCGACCAGTTCCTCCCGCTTCAGGCCATTGATGTCGAAGACCGGCGCTGCTCCCCAGTCGAGTGTCTCAAGGCGGCGTTCGATCGCATTCAGGCGCCGGACTGCACCTCCGTAGTTATTCTCGTAGTGGCTTGCCAACAGCCGCTCGGAGAGACCATCGAGACGTGGCGGCTTGAACGGCAACGGCTTGATCTGGTGCAGCATGGGGTTCCTCATTCGGCAGCACAGAAGAACTGAGAGGCGGTGAACGCTACGCTCGAATCAAAAATGATACAAGTGTTGCTTTTTGAATTCTCAGTGATACGGTTAGTCCATGGGTGATGATGACGGGATATCGATGGAGCAGCGTTGGCTGCTCCTGATCCACCAGCTGCCAAGCAAGCCGGCTTACTTCCGGGTCAAGATCTGGCGGCGACTGCAAGGTATTGGCGCAGTGGCTGTGAAGAGCACTGTCTATGCGCTGCCTTCCAATGCCGAGACCCAGGAGGATTTCGAATGGCTCCTCAAGGAGATCGCCGAGGGGGGTGGCGAGGCCATGGTCTGCGAGGCGCGCCTGATCGATGGCCTCTCCGATGCCCAGGCGCGGGCGCTCTTCGATGCCGCTCGCGATGGAGACTACGAAGAGATCGCCAGGGATACGCGAGCCCTTGCCGTAAAGCTCGAAACGGCGATCGCACCGGAGGAACAGGCCGAAGCGCGTACGCAGATTGGCCGCCTGCGCAAAAGGCTCGCTGATGTCGTTGCCATCGATTTCTTCGGGGCCAACAGTCGCCTGCCGGTGGAGGGCCTGATTGCGGGATTGGAGGCCCAACTGACGAAGGACAAGAAAATGACCGAAGAGCCAGCCAAGACCGCTACCGAAACACTTGCCGCTCTCAAGGGGCGGACATGGGTCACCCGCAAGGGCGTCTATGTTGATCGCATCGCCTGTAGTTGGCTGATCCGTCGGTTTATCGATCCAGCGGCTGTGATCCGTTTCGTACCGGGCAAGGACTATGTGCCGGCCCCAGGGGAACTACGCTTCGACATGTTCCAAGGCGAGTTCACACATGAAGGGGATCGTTGCAGTTTCGAAGTGCTGCTGGGTCGGGTGGGCCTCACCGATCCTGCCCTGCAGGCGATCGGAGAGATCGTCCACGACATCGATCTGAAGGACGCCAAGTTCGCGCGCGATGAGGCAACAGGCATCGCCAGTCTGATCGCCGGCATCGCCATGGCCAATCAGGACGATGAGCAACGCGTCGTCCACGGCGCTCCCGTCTTCGACAACCTCTATCAATATTTCCGCAACAAGCGCGGTTAGCGAACAAGGACGAGCCGATGAATGAGGCCGAGAGTATCGACGTGACGCCCGCGAGACCTTCCGGCATGCCCGCTCATGGCATTTCGTTCGGTGAAGCCGTCCGCGTTTGGGCTCGGGTCGCGGCACTGAGTTTCGGCGGACCGGCGGGACAGATTGCGGTGATGCATCGCATCCTCGTCGAGGAGAAACGCTGGATCGGCGAGACGCGGTTTCTGCATGCGCTGAACTATTGCATGCTGCTGCCAGGCCCGGAGGCCCAGCAACTCGCGATCTATATCGGGTGGCTCCTGCACAAGACCAAAGGCGGGCTCGTCGCCGGTATCTTGTTCGTGCTGCCGGGCCTCGTCGCCATCATGGCGCTGAGCTGGATCTACGCCATCTTCGGCAATGTCGGCGCCGTCCAGGCTTTGTTCTTCGGATTAAAAGCCGCTGTGCTGGCCATCGTGCTTGAGGCTGTGGTCAGGGTCGGCAAACGGGCGCTCAGGAACAACGTCATGGTGGCGCTCGCCGCCGCCGCCTTTATCGCGATCTTCTTCTTCCACATACCGTTTCCGCTGATCATCCTGACCGCGGCGGTGATTGGCTTTATTGGCGGACGGTCGGGACTAGCGCCGTTCATGACCGGTAACGGACACGGCAAGGTCGGCGGCAAGCAGGTAGCCGATGCCGACACAGCGCTGGGCGAAGACATACCAGCTCATGCGAGGCCGACGGTCGGGTGGTCGCTCAAGATCGCCGCCATATTTCTCGCGCTTTGGTTCGCCCCCGTGCTCGGCCTGCTGGCGCTGTTCGGGCCTGGCAATGTCTTCACAGACATCGCTGTCTTCTTCTCGAAGATGGCGGTGGTGACCTTTGGCGGCGCCTATGCGGTGCTCGCCTATGTCGCTCAGCAGGCTGTCACGACCTACGGCTGGCTCAAACCCGGCGAGATGCTCGACGGCCTCGGTATGGCCGAAACCACGCCCGGCCCGCTGATCATGGTTACACAATTCGTCGGCTTCATGGGCGCGTTTCGCGCGCCTGGCACGCTTAATCCGCTGGTCGCGGGCACGCTGGGTGGCCTTTTGACGACCTGGGTCACCTTCACGCCATGCTTCCTCTGGATATTCCTCGGCGCTCCTTACATAGAGAAATTGCGAAGCAACAAAGCGCTGTCCGCTGCTCTCGCAACGATCACCGCGGCGGTCGTCGGCGTGATCCTGAACCTGGCGGTATGGTTTGCGCTCCACGTGCTGTTTCGCGAGTTGCATGAAAGGCACGGATTCGGGATGGCTGTCGATGTGCCGGTGCTGAGTTCAATCAACATCCCCTCGCTGATCCTGACGGTTGGCGCGCTGCTAGCCGTATTCCGCTTCAAGATCGGCATGCTGCCGGTGTTGGCTGTCTGCTCGGTCCTCGGTCTTCTCTATGGTCTCGCCATCGGAGCGGTTTAAGTGTCGGAATTTCAGCGACGATCCGCCTCCCAAGAGGTCACTCATTGCGCAAGCAGCATCAAGCGATCTCGGTGCCAGCGTCGATCACCGATCCCGCAGATCCCGGCTGCAAGCCAGAGCCGTCTGAAACGCCTAAACGTGCTCCAGTGAGTCGGCGCGCTTCTGCACTTATGTCCGTACCCTGAGAGCTTGCTCCAGCCTGTCGGCGATCTGTGTGACGATATAGGCAATCACCATGTAGATCACGACGGCAATCACGAAGGCTTCGAGGTAGTAGTAATTCAGCGCGGCGGTCAACTGGGACTGGGCAAAGATATCGACAACCTCGATGGCGAATCCGAGAGAAAGCGCCTTCATGATGACCATCATCGAGGTTGTAAGATCGGGAATTGCCGTGAGGACCACCTGGGGAAATAGAATCCGTCGGAACAGTTGGCCGTTTGTATAGCCCAGCGAATGGGCGGCGTCTGACTGACCGGTGTCGAAGGCGTTCAGGGCTCCCTTGATAATTTCCGATTGGAACGCAGCGATACAGCCTGTCACCGCAATAACAAGGATGACCCAGTTGGGTGTTTCGTGGGCGTTGAAGTTGATCCCGAGCAACGAGAGCAGGAACTGGAATGCCGGGGGCAGACCGAAATAGGCGAGGAAAATCACGATGACCATCGGAACGCCCTTGAAGACGATCTTGTAAGCCATGATGAGCTCTCGCAGCACCGGGACTCGTCTATATTCGACGAGAGCAAAAATGCTGCCGACTATCGTCGACAAGACGAAAATCGTGAGCGCCATTCCAAGCGTTACAGGTACGGCGCCCAGAATTTCCTGAGTGTCCTGCAGCAAAATATCGGTATCGAACATGGTTGAATACCCTTAGGTCAGACGCTGGCGATGGCCGCGTTCTTGATCTGAGCTGTTGTCGTCGCCTCAGGTGCCTGCATCGGCGAGCGAAGCTCAAAGAAGTGCACGATGAACCAAGCGATCAGGCACATCAGCGCATAGATGACGGCCAGCACGAGGTATGTTTCGAACTGGTACTGGTTATAGTCGCGCTCCATGATCAAGTGCGCGGTCGCCATCACGTCCGCCGCGCCGATGTACATGACCAGCGCAACGTTGTGGATCAGGTAGATGATGGAGTTTCCATAGCCCGGCAATGCGAAGTGCACCGCCTGAGGACCCACGACGCGAGTGATCTTCTGGCGAAAGGTATATCCTAGACTGTCGGCCGCATCATGCTGGCCGCGATCGACGGCCAGGTATGCGGGCCGCATGACTTCCGACAGATACCCGCCATGGTAAAAGCTCAGTCCGACCATCGCAGCGATCGTCGGCGAGAAGAAATCTTCAGCGCCCAACAGGGCCACCAATAAGGGAAGCCCGTAGAACGCCACAAACAACTGGAGGACGACGGGAACGCTGCGGGCATAGGACACGTAGAGGTCGGTCAGGTGGCTGACCACTGGTACCCTGCGAACCCGGAGCGTTGTCGCGATGAGCGCCAGGCAAAAGCCGACGAACATGGCCGTAAACGTGATGGCGAGCGTCAGCGGCAACGCCGAGAGCAACTCGGGAATCATAGCAGAAACATCCACTTTGAACCACTCCTTCTCGCGATTCAGACTTGCCGCTGACTAACAACTATCTACGCAGATCGTCGTCTTATTTAATATACTTGACGATGCCTTCGCCGAACCACTTCTGCGAGAGCTTTTCGATCGTGCCGTCGTCCTTTAGCTCCTTGAGAACTTTGTTCACATCATCGGCCAAAACCTTGTTTTCATCCGAGTTGTGAATAAGCATATAGGTGTTGTTGCTAAAGACCGGCTCAGACGCCACGATGTCGAGCTTCTTTTCATCGATGACGGTCTGCTCACCCAGATTTGAAGGCAGGACCAGCGCGTCGAATTTGCCATTCTGAACTTCGTCTAGTCGGTTCGGGTACGGAATACCGGCACTCGATGCCGTGACATCAAGCTTGTATTGCGGATTTTCTTTTTGCCAATTCATAATAAACTTGTAGGTACCGCCGCCGGCCGTGGTCGGAACGATCCTCTTGCCGACCAGGTCTTTCATTTCTTTGATGCCGCTGGCTTTTTTGCTGTAGATCTTCATCAGGCTGGCGCCCATGGGGTTTTCCGGAATGAAGAACTGTTTGGCGCGCTCGGGCGACTTGTAGTAGCCACCGACCGCGATGTCGTACTTGCCTGTGGCCAGGCCGGTTTCCTGCGCGATATCAGAGACACCTTCCATTTCGAACTTGTACTGCGGCAACTTCGCGTTAATCGCCCTCAGGAGATCGGGTTCATAGCCTTGCGGCTCGACGCCGAGCGCGCCCCATGCCAGCGGCTTGGATTCGGCAGAGGTCGCGATCTTGATTGTCCGAACGGTCTGACCATAACTGATCCCTGCTGTCGCAAGGGCAATTGCGATGCCGCCGACGACGGCCAGGGCATAACGACGAGAAAAACTGGATTTGATTGCAGACATTTCTTAGGTTCCCTTCTTGTTGAGTTATTGAAAAGCAAGTTCTGACTGTAGGAATTGAGCAAGTCGTGGACTGGAAGGCGCATCGAAGATCTCAGCCGGACTGCCGTCGGCGGCAACCACGCCACGATCCATGAAGACGATCCGGTTTGAGATGTTCTTTGCGAATTGCATCTCGTGGGTCACAAGCAGCGAAGTGATCCCGGACGACGTGACGTCTTTGATCACCTTCAGAACTTCACCGACCAGTTCAGGATCAAGCGATGATGTCGGTTCGTCGAAGAGCATCACATCCGGCCGAACCGCTAGCGCTCGAGCGATTCCAGTCCGCTGGAGCTGTCCGCCTGACAGCTGGGACGGATAGCTGTCCCGCTTGGCGGAGAGGCCAACTCGTTCAAGCTCCCTGAGCGCGATTTCACGCGCCTCGTCCGTGGATTTGCGCTGCACGACGACCAACGGATCCATGACGTTCTGAAGGACGGTCATATTCTTGAAGACATTGAATTGCTGAAAGACCATCGCTGTTCGGAGCCGGATCGCCTGGATAGCTGCCTTGTCGGCGCGCTGGTAATCCATCCGAATCTGATCGAACGCGATGGTTCCAGATGCCGGCTTAACCAGGTAGTTGATGCATTTCAGCAGGGTGGTCTTGCCGGTGCCGCTGGGACCGATGATCGACACGACGTCACCTCGCTTTACCGAGAGATTGACGCCGTTCAGGACCTGCGTGCTTCCGTAGGACAGCTTTACATCTTTGAGTTCAAGCATTTCTGGTTGGTGCCCTTCAGAGTGTGGGACGGAGTGCCTTGACCGCATGCAACATCATCACCCGCTCTCCGCATGGCCGAGAACGTGCATCAGCCGGTTTGCCCAGCCGAAGATCGATATGGCGTGGATCAGGTCGATGATCTCGCGGTCATCCATGCCGACTGATCGAAGCGCGGCGATATCGTCTGCCGTCGCTTGCGACGGTGCCACCGACAGGCGGCGGGCAAAGCTGTAGATTGCCGCATCGCGTGGGCCGAGCGCTTCAGGTTTGTCGAGATACAGCGCGGTGACCACTTCGTCGCTCTTGGTCAGCTCTGCATGCCTGCGGGCGTGAACAACGGCACAGAATTTGCAGCCATTGACGATCGAGGCCCCCAATGCACCAAGTTCGCGGTCAGGACGGGCAAGCCCGCCTTCGACATACATGATTGCGTTGAACAGGATGGTGCGGGCAAGATAGCTCTCTGGGTCATGCGCAAGGGTGCGCACATATTCCGAAACTTTCTTGGCCGATGGCGTGACCTTCATCGCTTCAAGCTGTTCCGGCGTGGCCTCGGATAGCTCGACCGGCGCGATGTATGGATGCCAATTCAATGGCTTCAGACGAACCGAGGAAATCATGTCGACCTCATCAGGCGCAAGCCGGCCGCCACCCGTGTCTGGAAGTTGACAAAGGCAATCAGCTCGGAGAGCGCGACGACCTGAGGATTGTTCAATCCAGCCTTGGCGAGGTCGGCGATATGGCTCGCTTCCGCCTTTTTCGGCGTCAGGGTGATCAGGTCAACATGACGGACGATGGTCGCCAGGGGTTCATTCAAATCCGTTTCGCCTCGTGCCAAGGCCAGTAGCTGCTCGGTCGGACCAAGCTGAGCCAGTTGCACATCATATTCGGCCATCAGGACCGGATCGGCATTCAGAGCGGCCATGCGACGGGCCAGGGCAACCCTCAAATTCGGGGCCAGCCCCTGGTCGTTTGCCGGTTCCAGGACGGAGAGGCGACATTCCTCCGCCCCTTGCACGAATTCGGGCCGAAACCGCCTTGCAGCGAAAAGGGCATCGCCCGGTGAAATACCGGCGGCCTTGTCCATTGCGTCGATCACAACGCGGCCTCCTTCTGCAGCAAGGGTGTTGAATCGACCCATTCGTCGCCCAGCAGTTCCGGGGTGTCGTAGGCAATGAGATTGGCGAAGTGGGTTTCGACGTCTTCGGCAAAAAGCGATGCGGTAATGCCGCGGACCAGACGGTCGGCGCCGGCACTGACGGCCGGGATGTCGCCGGAGACCTTGCCGTGGGTCAGCATGGCGGCGTCATTGAAGCAGTGGATATGCGCCAGCATCGGGCACGAGCCTGGAACCCGTTCCCGGAATTCAAAGGCAGGACCGAGATCCGGGGCATCCGACATGCCCGCACGTGTCGGTCCCATATCCGGCGTATATCGACCATCCGACCAGGTGCGGATGTATGGGGCGAGTGCTGTAAATTCCGGCCGGTCGCTGAAGTCGTTTGAAAAGCCGGTTGCAGCGATCAGGAAGTCGTAGCGCAAAGGCCCCTGCGTGGTTTCGACCAGCAGGCCTCCCGCATCTTCCTTTACAGCGACTATGCCGCAGTCGAGAAAGAACCGCGCATTCGAGTGGCGAGACACGCGGAGCGTCGATGAACGCGGCGGCGGCGTCTGGGTCGAGGCAGTGTAGTCGAAGAACTTCCATTTCCAGGTATCGGGCAGGTGGTGGGTGCCGAGTACAACACCCTGGCTGCCGATGCCGGTCAGCTTGTTGATGCGCGGCATTTCCTTGCGCCGGATCAACATGTCTACTGAACCGGCGCCCGCCTCGAGCGCGGTTGCGGCATTGTCCATGGAAGAGGCACCGGCGCCGATGACCGCCATATGCTTACCCTTCAGCGCGTCGAAATCGATGTCGTCGGCAGAATGGGCCCAATATTTGCGATCAATGCCCCTGAGGAAATCGGGCACGGCAAAGCCGCCCAGACCGGACCGACCCGTGGCCAGAACGAGATGACGGGTGAGAACCCGGCCCGTTTCCGCGCCCTCGATATCGATCGCAATCAGATCATCAAGTGGCGCGACACCTGTCATGCGCACGCCGTTGCGCACCGGCAGAGCAAGAACCTTACGATACCAGACCAGGTAATCCATCCACTGGCCCCTGGGTATTTTGTCCAGCGAGCGCCAGGCCTCGACGCCCCATTGCGCGGTAAACCAGGCGCGGAACGTTAGCTGCGGCAGTCCGAGCGAAGGGCCGTTGAGGGTCTTCGGCGACCGAAGCGTTTGCATGCGGGCAAACGTTACCCATGGTCCTTCGAGCCCGGCTGGAGCCGCATCATAGGCGACGACATTGGTTATCCCGGTAAGCAGCAGCTTTGCGGTAGCAGCAAGGCCGCACATGCCGGCTCCAATGACAACGACGTCACGGACCGGGGCGCCCTCATGCATGCGCTTGGGGATCCAGGGCTTGGCGGGCAGCTCAAGAAAGTCGAGATCTTGCGTAAGCTGTGCTTCCAGCGCGGCAATGCCCGTCGATGCTGCCGGGTTGGGAGTATGCTTCATATTCCAGTTCCGTTATTTGTACTCGAGGCGGGATCGGTCACCAATTGGCCGGCCGAAGCTGGATCGAGTTTCCTGAAACCGACGATCGACCGTTCGGCCACCGCTTCGACCGCATCCATCAACGCCTGCGCGACTGGACGAAGCGGACGGTTTTCGGCAGCTACGACGCCCCAATAAAATAGAACGGTTACGTCGATCGGACGAATGACGACACCCGGCAGGGCCACGCCATAGGCCGTGAGAGGATCGATGACCGCCGCAAGACCGGTTTGGCGCACGATCTGCAACGCGCCATAGGCAGTGTTGGTCCGGATCACTGGGCCGGTGTCGATGCCCTGGGCCGCCAATGCCTTGGCGACATGCAACTGAAAACGCAGTGGATTGAGCAGCGTGGCGACGCGGCGACCGGCAAAAGCCGACAGCGGAATGACATCAAGTTCAGCCAGCGGATCGTCCTCCCGCACGGCAGCAACGTCGGGCGCCGAATAGAGCCGCAGGACATCCAGACCGGGCGTATCGAGCGGCAGGCTTGAGAAACCGATCTCGGCACGTCCGCTGCGCACTTCCTGGGCGACGATCGAAGGAAGAAACTGCCCGAGATGCGTCTCGTGTGGAAGCTCGACACCTTTGAGCTCAGCCAAGGCCGTCGGGATCAAGCCGGTCCCGATCGCAGAGGTTGTGACGATCTGTAATATCCGACCCCTGCCGGCGGCGATCATCTTGGCCCGCGCTGCGAGTTCGGTGAAGGACATCAGCAAGCGCCGCGCTTCCTCCTCGAAGGCCACACCCTCTTCAGACAACTGCACTCGTCGACCGATCCGATGCAACAATTCGAAGCCAAGCTCGGCCTCGAGATCCTGGATGGTGCGCGTCACCGAGGGTTGGGAACGCCCAAGCATGTCAGCCGCCTTGGTGATGCTGCCGCTGGCAGCAACCGCAAGGAACGTCTGGAGGTCTCGAGTTTCCATCCTCAGCCTACATGCGAAATCTGTATGATTGACATCGTCTCATTCATTTTTGATATGTGTCAAGCGGAAACGAATATTCGCTGCGGCCTTTTGCATTTGCCGGCTTCAGAGCTGGAATCCTCTTCGGGGCGGTGATGACGGCAGACATGGTGACAGCAATGGTCCTCGAACCCGAGAAGCCTGCGACAGGAGGGATGTTATGCGCGTGAGTATTCTGGGCGCGGGAGCAATTGCTTATGGCCTTGCCGCCTATTTGGCAGAATCGGGACACTTGCCAACACTTTGGTCACCGTCGGGGCAGCGCACCCGGGCGTTGGCTGCCGGCGAATTGTTGAAAGCGACGGGGGATATCGAGGCAACGGTTCCGGTGCGCATTGCCAAGGATTGTAAGGATGCCGTCGCCAACGCGGACGTGGTAGTGATTGCACTCCCCGCTTACGGTCACAGGATGGTTATGGATGCAGCCGTCCCTCATCTAATTGATGGGGTCCCGGTCATCATCAGTTCGCATAGTTCCTTCGGGGCGCTGTATCTCTCCAAGCGGTTGGCGGAGCGCAAGGTCAAATTGCCGATCGTCGTTTGGGGCACAACGCTGTTGTCCGGCCGTCAACTCGGGCCAACCGAGATCCACGTTACCACCATTCGCCAAAAGCTTGATGTTGCGACTCTGCCGTTCGGTGCCCAGGATCAAGGATACGAACTTTGCACAACCTTGTTCGGCGATCGTTTCGTCAAGCGCGACGGCATGCTTGCGATCGCACTCAGCAACCTCAATCCGCAAAACCATCTAGGAATTGCCCTTCTTAATCTCACACGCATGGAAAAGGCTGAACAATGGAGCCAAGGGGGAAACGTCACCCCGGCCGTTGGCCGCTTTATCGAGGCTCTGGATGCTGAACGCTTGGCCATCGCTGCCCATTTTGGAATCGCCGTTCGAACCGTCAAAGAGCACTTTTCATTGTCGTTCCATGTTCCGATGGGAAGCGTTTCGGAGATGAACCAGGAGATGGACCGCCAAGGCCGCGGTGGCTTTGGTCCGACAACCATCGAGAGCCGCTATATTCTTGAGGATGTTCCGTTCGGGCTGCTGCCGACCGTACTATTGGGAAAGATCACCAGGAATCCGGCGATACTCCACGAGTCAGGAGTTTCAATACTGTCAGCGTCTTATGGTCGCGATCTCAAGGCGGATAATGATATTCTTCCTGCCCTCGGGATCGAAGGGTTGTCAGACGTGGACCTCGCGAATCTTTCGCGTAAGGGATTCTAACGAGTGACAGCGGAAATGCTGAGCCCAGTCAGGCGTGGTGCCGGCAAGAGGTCGAGGGCCCAGGGGTGGGGCAGGCGATGGTCGCCCGCGGCCTCGAGCCCCCACTGGTTGACTACAGGAAATTCAACGAGAAGTCCTTGGATATGAGGGTCTATTCAAGGAAGTCACGAGCAGAATATTAAGATAGCTCGCGTTTTCCCTAAATATCACTCGTATGCTAGACCAATTTCCTTGAAATAATCTGAGCATTTTAGTCGAGCCCCTGCCAGTTGATTCGGTGCTATAATTCCGACCAATTCTTGGTTCCTGCGCTAGAGCTTGGCGTTTTCAAATATTTGCTCGCGGACAGCAGATGCTCGCCGGACTTCTAGGATATCCAGTCCTGCGGTTATATCCGACTCCGACCGCGCTGGAAACCAACAATAGCCGTTGGCCTTGAGGAGGGCGCAGCAACATTGGCGGGCCGAACGCCAGGGATTGCGGAGGCGCCCAGCCCGACAGCGCCTCCATCGTTGACAAGATCCTCTCCAGGGGGATAGGAAATTCTCATGAACGAGCGCCCCCATGTCCACGAAACCCATCCCGAGATCGTCAAGCGGTTGAAGCGCGCCGATGGCCATCTGCGCAGCGTCATCGATATGATCGAAGCGGGCCGTCCCTGCCTCGACATCGCGCAGCAGCTTCATGCCGTCGAGAAGGCAATTTCCCAGGCCAAGAAGACACTCATCCAGGATCATCTCAACCACTGCCTCGAAGATGTTGTCGGGCCGCTCCCGCGCGAGCAACGGCGCTCGATCGACGAGTTCAAGGACATCACCAAATATCTATGAGGCCCGCGCAATGATGGACAGCGTACGCGACTGGTTCGGCTTTGGCCCGGCAACCCAGGGCTTCGGCGGACATGGTCACGGCCATGATCATGGGGAACGTGGACACGGCCATACACATGGCGTGGTCGATCCCACCATCGCCACCACGTCACGCGGCATCTGGGCAATCAAATGGTCCTTCGTCGTTTTGGCGATAACCTCGGCGCTGCAGTTGGTCATCGTCTTCCTGTCGGGCAGCGTGGCGCTGCTCGCCGATACCATCCACAATGTCGGCGACGCGGTCACCGCCATCCCGCTTTGGATCGCCTTCATGCTAGTGAGGCGCAAGCCGAACAAGACCTTCACCTATGGCCTCGGCCGGGTCGAGGACCTTGCCGGCATCGTCATCGTGCTGATCATCCTGTTCAGCGCCATCGTCGCCGGTTACGAGGCGATCGACAGGCTGATCCATCCGCAGCCCATCACCTTCCTCGGCTGGGTGGCGGCCGCCGGTCTCGTCGGCTTCCTAGGCAACGAGGCCGTCGCCGTGTTCCGCATCCGCGTCGGCCGCGAGATCAACAGCGCGGCGCTGATCGCCGACGGCTATCACGCCCGCACCGACGGCTTCACCAGCCTGGCGGTCGTTCTTGGCGCTATTGGCGTCTGGCTGGGCTTTCCGCTCGCAGATCCGATCATCGGCCTGCTGATTACGCTCGTCATCTTCGCCATCGTTTGGCAGTCCTCCAAGGCCGTGCTGACGCGCATGCTCGATGGCGTTGAGCCCGGCATCGTCGACGAAATCAACCACGCCGCGGAGCACGTGAAGGGCATCGAGCGGGTCGGCAAGGTGCAGGCTCGCTGGATCGGCCACCGGATGCACGCGGACATCGCCATCAAAGTTGCGGACAGCGCGACGGCGAAGGACGTGGTCGACATCACCGAAGCCCTGAGGGGAGAGCTGTTCGACCATTTGCCGGCGCTCTCGGAGGCAAACATCCGTCTAGAGGGCGATACCGGCCCCGTCGCCTCAGGTGCGGGGCACGGGCATCATGCGCCCGATCCGGTGAAGGTGGCCTGCGATCTTGCGACCGGGACACTGGAGATCGTCGATACATCCGCCGGCGAGCGGATGCGCCTGATCATCGACCGCCATGCTGACGATCTCGGAGCGACTGTGATCATCGATCGGCCGCAAGGACCCGAGACGCTCGCGCTTGCGCCGGTCGCGGGCGACCACCACCGTCTCGAAAGTTCCGTTGCGCCGGCCGAGCCGCACGAGTTCGAGGCGAGGCTGGTCCTGACCGCCGGCGCCAAGCAACAAGTGCTGCCGTTCAAGATGGTCGAGCCGGAAGGCCACCATCACTGACAATCGGCGGCCCGCCCGTCCCATCGCCGGAAGACTGACATATGCTTGATGTCATTGCCGACAGAACCTATCGGCATTTGTTCATGGCGCAGGTCATTGCGCTGGTCGGCACCGGCCTTGCAACCGTCGCGCTTGGCCTGCTCGCCTTCGACCTCGCCGGCAAAAACGCCGGTGCGGTGCTCGGCACGGCGCTCGCCATCAAGATGATCGCTTATGTCGGGGTCGCTCCGGTCGCGGCCGCCTTCGCCGAGCGGCTGCCAAGGCGCACCATGCTGGTCGCCCTCGATCTCGTGCGAGCAGGCATCGCGGTTTTCCTGCCTTTCGTCACCGAGGTCTGGCAGGTCTATGTCCTGATCTTCGTCCTGCAGTCGGCGTCCGCCGCCTTCACGCCGACCTTCCAGGCAACCATCCCGGACGTGCTTCCGGACGAGAAGGACTACACCAGGGCGCTTTCACTTTCGCGGCTGGCCTACGATCTCGAAAGCGTCGCCAGTCCGATGCTGGCGGCGGTGCTTCTTTCCGTGATTTCCTTCCACAGCCTGTTCGCGGGCACCGTCATCGGCTTCCTGGCCTCGGCGGTGCTGGTGGTGTCGGTCGTGCTGCCGAGCCCGAAACCCTCGCAGCCGCGCGGCATTTACGATCGCACCACGCGCGGCCTGCGCATCTATCTCGCGACGCCGCGCCTCCGCGGCCTGCTTGCCCTCAATCTCGCCGTAGGTGCTGCCGGCGCCATGGTGATCGTCAACACCGTCGTCCTCGTGCAGGGCCAGTTCGGCCTCACCCAGCAAGAAACCGCGCTGGCATTGGCGGCCTTTGGCGGCGGGTCGATGATCGCGGCGCTAGGGCTGCCGAGGCTTCTGGAGAGGATTCCCGACCGCACGGCGATGCTGTCGGGCGCGGCCATTCTCGTGGCCGGCATGTTCGTCGGACCGCTTGTCGGTCAATTTTCGCTGCAGCTGGCGCTCTGGTTTGTGCTCGGCATTGGCTATTCCGTCTCACAGACCCCTTCCGGCCGCCTGATCCGCCGGTCGGCCGATGCCGTCGACAGGCCCGCCCTGTTTGCTGCGCAGTTCGCGCTCTCGCATGCCTGTTGGCTGATCACCTATCCCATTGCCGGCCGTGTCGGCGCGGCGATGGGCCTGGCCTTCACCTATCTTCTGCTCGCCGTCATTGGGGCGGTCGCGTTGCTTGCCGCGCTGAGGCTTTGGCCAAGCCACGATCCAGACGTGCTTGCGCATGTACATGCGGACCTCCCAGATGACGACGATCATGTCGCCGACGCGGTATGGTCCGAGGCTGGCTACGAGCACTCGCATGGCTATGTCGTCGACGATCGGCATCCAAAATGGCCAAAGGCGAGCTGAAGGGGACGAATGCTTGGCGACTTCGCCGCCTTCGGCGGCCTGTTCCTGACTGCCTTTGCCGCCGCGACCATCCTGCCGCTGCAGTCGGAAGCGGAGCTTGCCGGTCTGTTGCTGGCGGGAAGCCGGTCCCCAGCCGCTCTGGTTTTGGTTGCGACGATCGGCAACGTGCTCGGCTCGGTGGTCAACTGGCTGCTCGGCTGTGGCATCGATCGCTTCCGCGACAGCAAATGGTTTCCGGCCAGCCCAGCCGCGCTCGAACGCGCCGCGGCGCGTTATCGCCGCTATGGCAGATGGAGCCTGCTGTTGAGCTGGATGCCCATCATAGGCGATCCGCTGACTGTGGTGGCCGGACTTTTGCGGAGCCGCTCTGGAGCTTCGTCGCCATCGTTACCATCGCCAAGGTCGGCCGCTATCTGATCCTGGCAGCTGCGATATTGGCGCTTTAGCTCATCTGGGCAAGCGCTCTCCTGCGCCGAAACCAATGCGCTCACGAACCATGAGCCAAGATGCTGTTTGCCGCCATGCGCTGGAAGAGCTCGTCGATCTGCAGCGGTGAAAGCTTCATGTCCGTCGCGATCCACCAGCCAAGCACGGCAAGGAACGCGCCGGCGATGAACTGGACGGCGAATTCGGCGGGGATGCCGTCGCCGATCCGCTTCTCGGCAAGTTCTGCCCGCACGGCTCGCCGGATCCGTTCGCGCAGTTCGTCGTGGATGGTATCGTCACTGCTCGCCAGCAGCGCGTGGTGGAGCGACCGGAACGCATGCGCGTGCTCGAACATCGGCAGGCTGAAGGCGAACAGCCGGCTTCCCGTCTCGCGGCACTCCGACATGCGGCTCATCGAACGCAGATGCGCTTCGAGCGTCGCGCTGCGCAGGGCGTCCTTGTCGGCATAGTGGGTGTAAAAGGTCGACCGGCCGACATTTGCCTTCTGGCAAATGTCGTCGACCGTGATCGCCGCGTAGCCGCGCTCCGGGATCAGGGCGATCAGCGCGTCCTGCAGCAGGGCGCGTGTGCGCGCCACGCGGCGATCAATCGTGCTGCGCTCCTCCATCCGCTCGATTTTCATGGTCATTCCCCCTCGCGGTGCACGGTTCCGGACATCGTGAGTGTCGGTGTCCACCAACAGAGTTTCCAGACATTCTGTCCAGTATGATACGCAAAGTCCAGGAGTTCGATGTGATTTGAGCTCGCTGCAAAGAAGCGGAAGGACACCAGACATGCACGCACCCAATCATCATGCCGGCAACGGCGCGCATCTCCGCAAGGGCGCCTTTGTGCTGCTTGCTAAACTGTTGCTGATCGCCGGCTTCCTCATGCTGGCCAAGCTGGGGATGGGATTTGTCGAAGCCGGTGCCTGGACGGCCGCGCTGCATGGCCTTGTCCTGCTCACCGTCGCCGTGGTGGCGCTGTGGAGCGGCTTGCACCACGCCGGCAGTGGCTCACACAGTGCGAGCGACAGGGGCATCGGCATCGTTCTGCACCGGGCGGCAGGCTACGATCTGCTCGCGCACGTGCTGACCTTCGGCCGCGAGAGTCAGTTTCGCGACTTCATGCTTCGTCTGGCTGAGCTCAAACCCGGCGAAGCGGTGCTCGATGTCGCCTGCGGAACGGGAACCCTTGCGATCGCCGCAAAACGGCAAGTCGGTCCGGGCGGCAGCGTCACTGGGGTCGATGCGTCGTCCGAGATGATCGAGCGGGCCCACGCCAAGGCCGTCCGCGCCGGTCTCGAAGCGACCTTCGTCAGCGGCACTGCGCAGGAACTTCCCTTCGACGATGCGCGGTTCGATATCGTGATCGGCACGCTGATGCTGCATCATTTGTCGAAGCCTGTGCGAGCGGCCTTCGCGCGTGAGGCGGCCCGCGTCCTGAAGCCCGGCGGCCGGTTGTTGCTCATCGATTTCGGCAGGCCTTTGCGCAAATCCAGATTGCTGCCCAGGCTTCACCGCCACGGTCATGTCGACATGGATCAGATCTGGGCACTGTTGACCGAGTACGGCTTTCAGATCGACGGCTGCGGCCCGGTCGGGACCAAGAACCTGAACTATATCGCCGCGACGACGAAGAGGGACAGGCAAGACTGATCAGCAAGGAAGCTCTTCAACTTGCCGACGCGTGCCGCCAGCCTATTTTGGTTTACGACAGTGAGGTCGCGAACAGCGTCGTCCCCGATCCAAGGCGTGTTTGATGTCCAGGTCTTTCTTCCTCCTGATGCTTGCGGCGACGTGCCTGTCATCGCAGCCCGTGCACGCCGGTGGCACCGACCGGGCTCTGGATGCCTTCCACAGGACATGCGTGGCGCAGGGCCCCGACTTCGAGCGCACGATGACGCTGGCGAAGACGCGCGGATGGGCGCCGCTTTCCGGCGACGCGGCGCTGGCGCCCGTCGACGAAATGACGGCTTTTCAAGCGTGGCAGACGGTGGGCGAGGACTTACCGGCCGGAGCCATGGTCGCCGTCGCCAAGGGCACCATGGACG
Source organism: Mesorhizobium calcicola (assembly GCF_042682105.1). Lineage (NCBI taxonomy): Bacteria > Pseudomonadati > Pseudomonadota > Alphaproteobacteria > Hyphomicrobiales > Phyllobacteriaceae > Mesorhizobium > Mesorhizobium calcicola. Next base: position 83,835 of record NZ_JBHUGY010000022.1, on the reverse strand, counting down.
GACGTGCCGTGCAGATATGCTCGGTCAAGCTGCTCGATGTCGACCGCGCCGAATTCGAAAAGCGATTCTTCGAGCGCACCGACGCCGAGAAGATTGGCGAGGCGCGGAAAGGCAAGCAGCTTTCCCGGCTCTACCTATTGATCGCCAGCAATCGCAGGCAGATGGTGCATTTGACCTCTTCCGCCGTCGAAGGCATACCGAACATCCTCATTGCAAGTTCCATCGTCGATAAGTGACGGGCGCCGTCCCATTTTTGCCGGCTTGGGCTGCCAGAGGTCCGGGCTTCTGAAGCGACAAGGAAGGACGGGTAAATATGCGGCCGACGGGAGCGATGGCAGGCGCGGTGTTGCTGCTGGCTTCGACCCTTGCGGCCGGCGCCCATCCGCACGTCTTCGCCGAGGCCAAACTGGACGTCGAGGTGGATGCGAACCGGACGGTGAAGACGCTGCGGCATCTTTGGCGGTTCGACGAGCTGTTCTCGAGCACGGTGCTGATGGAATTCGACAAGAACAGCGATCTCGTGCTCGACGCGAACGAACTCGACGCCGCCGCTCTCACCATCCACGCCTCGCTCGCCGAGTATAACTATTTTCAGATGGTCACCGCCGACGGCAAGGATGTGGCGATGAAGCCGCCCGCCAGGCTGGTCGCCAGCTTTGAGAACAATCAGCTCGTCATGCAGTTCGAGACGCAGCCTGCAGCGACGCTCCCGCTCGCGGGCAAAGTCAGCATCGGCGTCTACGACCCGACCTTCTACACGGCGATCGAGTTCACCGACGACGACAAGATGGCGGCGGCCGGCTTGCCGGCAAGCTGTTCGCGCGTCGTGGTGCGCCCGGATCCCGATGTGGCGATCGCCCAGAACCAGAAGAGATTGACCGACGCCTTCTTCACCGATCCAACCGGAACCAATCTCGCCAAGATCTTCGCGACGCGCCTCGAGTTGACCTGCGCCTGATGCAACCGCTATTCCAGACCCTCGTCGAGTTTCAGCGCACGATCTATCTGGCGCTTGGTGAGCAGATCAAGCTCTTTGCAGCCGGCGGTGACTGGCGTGCATTTGCTGCCTTCCTCCCGATGGGAGTGGTGTTCGGCGCAGCACATGCGCTTACTCCAGGCCACAGCAAGTCGATACTGGCAACCTATCTGACAGGGTCAGAATTTGGATTGGTGCGGGGGCTCGGCGTCTCGCTGGTTCTTTCTTTCACGCATGTCACGATCGCAGTGCTGATTGCGGTGCTTTCGCTGCCCCTTGTCTCGATCGCTCTCGGGAGCGTTGGCCAGGCGCCTATGCTGGAGGATCTCAGCCGGGGACTGCTGGGGCTTATCGGTCTGTGGATGCTTTGGCGTGCGTTCAGCCGCCATGGGCACAGCCACTACGGCCGTGAGGGGGAAGCCGTCGGCATCATGGCCGGTCTCATTCCCTGCCCTTTGACCCTTTTTGTCATGACGTTCGCAATCTCGCGGGGAGTGCCGGAGGCAGGTTTGGCTTTTGCGGTGACGATGATGATTGGCGTCGCGCTTACTCTGTCGGCGGTTGCTCTGCTGGCGATCTTTTTCCGTCAGCAGCTTCTCAATCTGCTGCAGTCGCATCCCAAGGCCTTGGCGCTAGTCACCCGCTCGATCGGAGGGATCGCCGGGGCGGTCCTGGCCGTCATCGCGATCCACGAAATATTCATGCGTTGATCCGGTGATCGTTACACGCGGTGTTGGCGGGACTAGGTCGGCTCTCCCCGTGGAGGGATAGATGCCCCGAGTCAGATGGCACGGGCGAACGGCCTGCGTCGAAGTTGCCGAAGGGTTTGTGCTCCTTGTCTCGCTTGGGCAAACCAACAGACGACTGGTCAGCCAAGCGCTTTTTAGAAAACGCCGGAGCGAACTCGGGCGAATGTGTCCGCTTTCCGAATGCTACAGCCGAAACCGGACAGGCAGGAAGCGGCCCCATTCCGGCCGTCTCCGATGATGAGCACCTCTAACGACTACGTGTCCAAATCCACGACGTACCGCACAACTTGACTGCTGCCTTTGTGGGCAGCAGTCAGTAGTCTACCGGTTGTTTGATGCCGGCTTTCGCAAGAAAATGGGCTACTTTTGCGGTATTCCGCACGATCTCGCATCGTTTGGCGCCAGTACTGTGAGTGGAAAAAAGGGCTTTGCCGCTTACGTGCAAATTACCCGACGTCGAACTGCGAGACCCATACCAACCCTAACTATTTGTAAAATATATAGAAACTGGCGCATCCGACAGGATTCGAACCTGTGACCTCTGCCTTCGGAGAATGGATAGTGGCTTCCGCCGAACCTATCCGTTTCCATCCGATTGCGCGCTATGTCACTGAAATCACAAAACAAATTTGAACTCGATCAGCGCCAACGGTACGACGGAGCGGCTCAAACCCCTCCCTGCCGTGCTTACGCAACGCTTACGCGGGGATTTCATGAAGGAACCTCCCGCGAATGGCGAAGCTGACCAAACGAACCGTCGATGCCACCGAAATCAGGTCCTCGGATTATGTCTTCTGGGACGACGACCTCCCAGGGTTCGGACTACGTGTCTTCAAATCGGGGAAGCGAAGCTATGTGGTGCAGTATCGCGCCGCCGGCCGTTCGCGTCGCGTCACGATCGGCCTGCACGGAGTATGGACTCCTGAAGAAGCCAGGCGTGAGGCGAAAGTCCTGCTCGGCCAGGTCGCAAGAGGCGGCAACCCCGCTGAGGAACGCAAGCTCCACCGCGAGGCAATCACCGTCAAGGAACTCCTGCAGCCGCTATCTCGAAGATCTGAGGAACGGACTTGTGCTCGGCAAGCGAGGCCGTCCGAAGAAGGCCACTACGATTTCTACCGATTTGGGTCGCATCGAGCAGCACATCGTTCCCCTGCTCGGTAACCGACGGGTGCGGGATTTGGCCAAGTCCGACATCACTCAGGCGATGAAGGACATCATGGCGGGTAAGACCCGCGCGAACGTCAAGACGGATAAACTGCGAGGGCGCGCCATCGTGCGCGGCGGCGCTGGCACAGCATCCCGAACGATCGGTCTCTTCGGCGGCATTCTCACCTATGCGGTTGAACTCGCCATCATCGAGCAGAATCCCGTGCATGGCGTTCGTAAGCCGAAGGACCTGGTCAACGCTCGCCGGCTCAGCGAGCAGGAATATCGCACGCTCGGCGACATTCTCCGAAAGGCGGTCGAGGACGGACAGTACGAGACCACCGCAGAAATCATCCGGATAATCGCCCTGACCGGCTGCCGACGCAGCGAGGTCATCGGTCTGCGTTGCGGTGAGATCGATGTCATGGGCAGTTGCCTGCGCTTGGCCGACAGCAAGGAGGGAGCATCAGTGCGTCCGATCGGCCTGCCGGTCCTCGAATACCTCGAGGGTTGCCGTGACGAGGAGCAGAGTACGGAAGACTATGTCTTTCCCGGCTGGGAGGATGGCGCGCCATTCGGGAGCTTCCCCAGGCAGTGGACGAAGCTACTCGAGGCGACCGACCTGGCCGGCATCACGCCGCACCTCCTGCGGCACAGCTTCGCCAGCATCGGCAATGACCTCGGGTTCACCGAAGCCACGATTGCCGCCTTGGTCGGTCATTCGCGAGGGACGGTGACCAGCCGCTACATCCACACCGTCGACACCGCGCTCATCATGGCGGCCGACAGCATCGCCGGTTACATCCAAGGCCTGCTGGATGGCGTCGCCTTCAACCACACCGCCTACGCGCTCGATCGGGATTCTCGGAAATCGGCGCTTGCACACTTCCTGGGGCAGACGAAGGGGACAGAGATCAAGGCAGACCGCGCTGCTACCTGATCAGGCCACTCTGACAATGGCCGCTTTGCGCCGGTGAGTTCAACTGGTCATAGCAACACCTTCTGTAGCCTATCGGCCGGCGTTTCGAAGTCCAGGATTTTTCGGGGGCGCTGATTGAGCCGAGAGCGACGGCGTTGAGTTGGACCGCCGGCGTGGCAGCGAAGGTCGCCGCGACGGTCCAGACATGACAACGGAGGACTCGAATTTTCTTGCATCTCATGATGCAGCAAAGCTCCTGTACGCGCCGCGTCCGCTGCTGGGCCAGCCCAGGGGTCGCCATCTCCCGTCATGAGGCTGTTGAGGTTCGGCAGCTAGAGCACGTCCGGTTTAATCTGGGTCATAACCTGCGGCCTTGAAGTAGTTCTGGCATTCGGCTGGGGTGAAGAGGTCGACGAGCGATCCGACGGCGGTCCACAGGGCTGTGATTGTCCTCTCGGCTTTGGCCCGCATAAGAGCCTTGAGTTTTGAGAAGGCGTTTTCGATCGGATTGAAGTCGGGGCTGTAGGGCGGCAGGAACATGAGCCTCGCGCCGGTCGTCTCGATTGCATCGCGAACGCCGGCGGCCTTGTGGGCGGGAAGGTTGTCCATCACGACGATGTCGCCCTCCGACAGGGTCGGGACCAGCACCTGCTCGACATAGGCCAGGAATACGTTGCCGTTCATGGCGCCGTCATAGACGAACGGGGCGGTCATGCCCGTCAGCCGCAGTGCGCCGGTGAAGGTGGTGGTTTTCCAATGGCCGTGCGGCACGCCCGCCCGGCAACGCTCACCGCATGGCGCACGGCCCCGCAGCCGGGCCATCTTGGTCGATAGTCCAGTTTCATCGATGAACACCAGCTTTGCCGGATCGAGATCGAGTTGGCCGTCGAACCACGCACGACGGCGCTTCAGGATGTCGGGACGATCCTGCTCCAGTGCATGTGCGGACTTTTTTTGAACGTCCAGCCGTGCCGGCCAAGCCAGGCGCTTAAGGCGCTGCGACTGATCCGAGCCGATCGCTCGACCGCCAGCCGCTCTACCATCTCGTTCAGCGTGATGTCCTTGCGCTCATCGATCAACCCCACGATGAAGGCTTTATGCGCATCGAGGCTGGACGCGCGTCGACGGCCTTGCGGCCGCGGCGTCCGCTCGCCGATCTTCGCCCGTGCGATCCACCGGATTGCACTCGATATGCCGACGCCGAACCGCGCCGCCGCCTGCCGGGCAGACATGCCCGCGTCCGAAGCCTTCAAGACCCGCGATCGAAGATCGTCGCTCAGTGCTCTTCCCATCATCCACCTCATCAAAGTGGATGTTGAATCACCCGCGAAGCCCGACGTCACATCACAATCGATTCATTGATCGCGGGACGTGCTCTAGCTCCCCAGTATGATGCGTGCCAGTCCCAATGGATTCTCCACCGCTGAAAAGTGTCCGGTATCCTTGAGCGTGAACATGCGCGCGTCAGGGAGCAGTGCCCTGGTCCGCTCCCTTTCGTTGGGGCGCGACCAGTCGCTGTCGCCATAGATGAGCGTTACGGGCGGTGAGACGAGCCGATACCGGTCCCGCGCCTCGCTCCAGGATCGCCAACCTGCCAGCACTTTGCGCGCGATGCGCTTATATCCAGGTCGTTGCGCCACCCGGCCGAACTCGGCCAGAAGCTCGGAAGGCAGTTTACGGGATCGTGATATCCGCCACCCATGATCTTGCCGAGTACCATCTGGTTTTCCATCCACGCATTGAACGGGCCAAGAATTGGGATCTGCAAACTTCCGATGATGAGGTTCGCGAGCCAGTTGCCACGTCGCAGGCCATCGCCATAACGGGTTTCGTAGTCGTAAGGATTGCTGGCGAACACGCGCTCGACCCGCCGCGGAATGGCGGCAGCGACCGTGAGAGCCAACGCACCCCCGATAGATTCGCCAACAAGCGTGACGCCGGTGAGGTTGAGCTTCTCGATGAAGCCGATGACGCTCTGCCTGAAATACGGCTCATCGAAGGACGCGAGCCGGTCGATCGGCGAATGGCCGTGTCCAGGCAGATCGATGGCATAAACCGTATACGACTTGGCGAGGAGGGGCGCCAAGCCGCGAAAATATTCCAGCTGTGTGCGGATCGTATGCATAAGGATCAATGGCGGCCCATTGCCGCTCTTTTCATAACGCAGACTGAGCGCGTCCGATATTTGCAAGAGGCTTGGCTGGGATTTGGTGGACGTTAGCATTTCATATCTCTTCTTTGTTTGTGACGGCAAATAAGGAAAGGGCATCTCAATCAACCGGCGCGCCAATCCCACCGTCGGAACAGCGCGCTGGCGTTGACGCCTCCGAAGCCGAAGCCATTGCAGATCGCGTAATCCATCTCCATTGGCCGGGCCCGGTTCGCGACGAAGTCGATCCCTTCACCCGCTGGATCAGGGGTGTTCAAATTCAGGGTAGGCGGTGCCACCTGATCCCTGAGCGCCAGGATCGCGAAGATCGCGCCAAGCCCGCCGGCGGCTCCAAGCAGGTGTCCGGTGGCCGCCTTCGTGCCGCTGACCGCTATGCCGTAATCTTCCCCGAAGACGCTTTTGATCGCGGCGATTTCCCCCAGGTCGCCGACTGGCGTGGAAGTCGCGTGCGCATTGAGGTGGCTGATCTCGCGCGCCGAAATGCCGGCTTGGGTAATCGCGATCTCCATAGCTCGACGCGCGCCATCGCCGTCCTCGGGACCGGAAGTGACGTGATGGGCGTCCGCCGTCGTGCCATAGCCGACCAGTTCGGCGAGCGGTTTGGCGCCGCGCGCAAGCGCGTGGCTCAATTCTTCGATGACCAGGATGCCGGCGCCTTCGCCCATGACGAAGCCGTCGCGCGACATGTCGAACGGGCGGGAGGCCTCCTCAGGACGATGATTGAAGGACGTAGAAAGAGAGCGTGCCGCGGCAAACCCACCGAGACTGACCGTATTCATGCAGGCTTCCGTTCCGCCGCACACTGCGATGTCAGCTTCATTGGCGCGGATAAGACGAGCCGCGTCGCCGATCGCTTGAATGCCGGCCGCGCACGCCGTCACCGGCGCTCCGAGCGGACCTTTGAAGCCGTGACGGATCGAAATCTGTCCTGCCGCCAGGTTGACGAGGAAGGATGGCACCGTGAACGGTGAAAGACGTCGAACACCGCGCTGATCGACCGTTCGCACCGCTTCGGTTATCGCGGGGAAGCCCCCGACGCCCGAAGCGATGATCGTCGCGGTGCGGACCCTGTCATTTTCCGAGACCGGCTTCCAGTTCGCCCGGACAATCGCCTCTTCCGCAGCCGCCAGTGCGAAGAGAATGAAGCGATCCACCTTGCGCTGGTCCTTCGGCGCTAGGACGGTATTGGGATCGAAGCCGGCTTCGGGATACTCTTCCAGGGAAGGAACCGTGCCGCCGATCTTCGCCGGCAGGTCTCCCACGACATCGTCCGGCAGACTGCGGATGCCCGAGCGACCGGCAAGCAGACGCGACCAGGACGCTTCCACATGTGCGGCAAGGGGCGTGACCGCTCCCATGCCCGTAACAACGATCCGTCGCATCTATTCTCCTATCACTTGGGTGCGTCGCCAGCGCTGCGTGCGGCTTTCAAGCCGCGAGTGCTTCGCGAACTTGATCGGACGCTGCACCCAGAAAAGCCTTCGCGAGGTCGGGATCATTAACAGCGCGCGAGAGGACGACCGCACCGACCATTGTCGAGAGAACGGCCATGGCCTTACCGCCGGCCTCCTCGCCGCCGGCTTTGCCAACCCATGAGCCCAGCATCTCGAGGTATTCTCGGATGCCGGCCTCAAATGATGCCTTCACCTCGGCGCCTTGCCTGGCAGCATCCGAGCCAAGCGCAACCACCGGGCAGCCGTCCGTCTTTTCCTCGCGATGCCCCGTGCTGAGATAGAAGTCGATCACGGCGCCAAGCGGATCCTTAGGGCTCGCCGCGGCCGCCGTCGACCATCGGTTCGCGGCGCTCTCCAATGCCCGTCTGGACGCCTGCGCGACCAAGTCGTCCTTGGACGCGAACTGCTTGTAGAACCCGCCTTGGGTCAGCCCGGCGCCCTCCATCAAATCCTTGACGCCGATGCCATCGAATCCGCGCTCCCGAAAAAGCCGGCTCGCTACATCGATCACGGTTTGCCGGTTCTGCTCGGCTTGGCTGCGAGTCACACGCATCGTCCGTCTCCTTTTTGATTGCGTTCATAATCTATATCAGTTATAGAGTACGAATGCAATCTATTTTCACAGAAGGCGATGGGCATGAAAAAGCGACTTGTTATTGGACTGGGGAGCATCTTGGTCGTGGGGCTAGGGGTGGCCGCATTCATTACGCTTCGCACGCAGACGGCCACTGCCGCGGCTGACCCGAGGCAGGAACCTCCGATGGTCAGACTGGTGACGGCAGCGGGGGTCACCGGATCTGACCGCAGCTTCACGGGCACAATTGCGGCGAGGGTGCAGAGCAATCTTGGGTTTCGCGTCCCCGGCAAGATCATCGAGCGACTTGTGAACGTCGGCGAACAGGTCAAGGCAGGCCAACCGCTGCTGCGGATCGATGACACCGATCTCGTTCTTGCGCTCACCGCGAAGCGCAACGCTGTCGCTGTGGCACGCGCTGTCCTGGTTCAGACGAGCGCCGACGAAAAGCGCTATGCCGTCCTGGTCCAGAAGGAATTGGCTGCAACTCCGCAGCGTTACGAGCAGGCGAAGGCAGCACTTGATACCGCGACCGCACAGCTCGCGGCCGCGGAAGCGGAAGCGAAGGTCGCGCAGAACGAGGCGGCCTATTCCATTCTGGACGCGAACGCAGATGGAACGGTTGTTGAAACGCTTGGCGAGCCGGGACAGGTTGTCACCGCGGGACAGACCGTGGTTCGGATCGCGAACGCCGGTCCCCGCGAAGCGGTTGTCGCGCTTCCCGAAACGATCCGGCCGGCGATAGGCTCGGTAGCCGAGGCGGGGATGTACGGGGCCGATGGGCAGCATTATACGGCGCATCTCCGACAGTTGTCGGACGCCGCCGATCCCCAGACCCGCACCTATGAGGCCCGCTATGTGCTCGACGGTGAGGCCGCGGCAGCACCGCTTGGCGCGACGGTAACCATTCGGCTTGCAAGCCAGGCGAGTGAAACGGAGGTCCAGGTTCCGCTGGGAGCCGTGCTGGATGATGGCCAGAAGACCGGCGTTTGGATTCTGGACGGCGCAACCTCGACCGTACATTTTCGGCCCGTCAAGCTTGTTCGTTTGACGAGCGAAACCGCCGTGATCTCCGGGCTGAGTTCCGGTGATTCGATTGTTGCGCTCGGCGCTCATCTTCTGCGGGAGGGCACCCGCGTCAGGACTGCTTCTGGAAGCGGGAGCAACTGATGAACCTCAATTTCTCCGCGATCGCCGTTCGCGAGCGAGCCGTAACCCTCTTCTTCATCATTCTGCTGGTCGCCGCCGGCGCCTATGCCTTCCTCATGCTTGGACGGGCGGAGGATCCTTCCTTCACGATCAAGACGCTGACGGTCACGACGGTATGGCCGGGCGCGACGGCGCGCGAGATGCAGGACCTCGTCGCCGAACCGTTGGAGAAGCGGCTTCAGGAATTGACCTGGTACGACCGTGTTGAGACGACGACACGGCCAGGCTATGCCTATTTGACGGTTACGCTGAAGGACAGCACACCGCGATCCAGCGTGCAGGAGGAGTTCTACCAGGCCCGCAAGAAGCTCGGGGATGAAGCCCGCAACCTGCCACCCGGTGTGCTCGGTCCCTTCGTCAACGATGAATATTCGGACGTGAGCTTCGCCCTTTATGCATTGAAGGCCCAAGGCATGCCGATGCGAGAACTCGCGAGGCAGGCCGAGACCATTCGCCAGGACCTTCTGCACGTGCCTGGCGTTAAGAAGATCAACATCCTCGGCGAACGTCCCGAGCAGATATTCGTCGAGTTTTCCTATGCCAAGCTGGCGACCCTTGGCGTGTCGGCACAAGACATCATTGCCGCCTTGCAGCGGCAGAACACCGTCACGCCGGCGGGCTCGATCGACACAGAGGGGCCGCAGGTCTTCATCCGGGTCGACGGCGCCTATGACAGTGTCCAGGCGATCGCCGACACGCCGATTGTCGCCGCGGGACGGACGCTGAAGCTGTCCGACGTCGCCGAGGTCCGGCGCGGCTACGAGGATCCTCCCACCTACGTCATCCGGCACCAGGGCGAGCCGACCATCATGCTCGCGGCGGTGATGCAGGAGGGCTGGAATGGTCTTGATCTCGGCAAGGCGCTGGAGGAGAGGTCCGCTTCCATCGCACAGACGCTGCCGCTCGGAATGACGCTGGCCAAAGTGAGCGATCAGGCCGTCAACATCGGCTCGTCGGTCAACGAGTTCATGCTCAAATTCGCGATGGCGCTTGGCGTGGTGCTGCTGGTGAGCCTGCTCAGCCTCGGCTGGCGCGTCGGCATCGTCGTGGCGGCCGCCGTCCCGCTGACGCTCGCCGTCGTGTTTCTCATCATGCTGGAAACCGGCCGGTTCTTCGACCGCATCACGCTCGGCGCCCTCATCCTGGCGCTTGGCCTCCTCGTCGACGACGCCATCATCGCCATCGAGGTGATGGTGGTGAAAATGGAAGAGGGCATGGACCGCATCAAGGCGGCGGCCTATGCGTGGAGCCACACCGCGGCGCCGATGCTCTCAGGCACGCTGGTGACGATCGCCGGGTTCCTGCCGGTGGGCTTCGCGCGCTCGACGGCCGGAGAATACGCCGGCAACATCTTCTGGGTCGTGGGGTTCGCCCTTATCGTCTCCTGGATCGTCGCTGTGATCTTCACCCCTTATATGGGCGTCAAGATGCTGCCCGCGATTAAACCGGTCGAAGGCGGCGTTCACGCCATATACAACACACCGAACTATCGGCGCCTTCGCCGGCTCATCACCTTTGCCGTGCGCCACAAGTTCGTGACCTGCGCTGCCGTCGGCATCGTCTTCGCGCTTTCGGTTGTCGGCATGAGCGGTCTCAAGCAGCAGTTCTTCCCGACATCCGATCGCCCTGAAGTGCTGGTCGAAGTTCGCCTGCCGGAAGGCACCAGCATCGAGACGATGACCGCCACGGTAGAGAAGCTGGAGCATTGGCTTGGCGACCAACCCGAGGCCAAGATCGTGACGAGCTATGTCGGTCAGGGCGCACCGCGCTTCTTCTTCGCGATGGCGCCGGAACTGCCTGATCCCGCCTTCGCAAAGATCGTCGTGCTGACACCGGACGCGGAGGCACGCGAGGTGTTGAAGCACCGGCTCCAGCAAGCGGTGGCGCAGGGGTTAGCGCCCGAGGCCTATATCCGCGTGACGCAACTCGTGTTCGGCCCCTACACGCCGTTCCCGGTCGAGTTCCGGGTCAAGGGACCCGATCCGGCGGAACTATACGCCATCTCCGAGAAGGCCCTCGACGTCATGCGAGGCGTCCCAGACGTGCGCCAGGCCAATCGCGACTGGGGCAATCGCACGCCAGTACTGCGCTTCATCCCGGATCAGGATCGGCTGAACCTCATCGGCCTTTCGCCGACGGAGGTGGCCCAGCAACTCCAGTTCCTCCTCACCGGCATCCCCGTCACGCAAGTGCGCGAGGACATTCGCAATGTCCCCATCGTGGCGCGCAGCGCCGGCGGCGAGCGGCTGGATCCATCGCGTCTGGCGGATTTCTCGCTGATGAGCCGGGATGGCCGCCAGATCCCGCTCGACCAGATCGGCCATTCGGAAGTCCGCCTGGAAGAGCCGATCATGAAGCGCCGCGATCGCACGCCGGTCATCACGATCCGCTCGGACATCAACGAGGCGACCCAGCCTCCGGAGGTTTCCAAGCAGATCATGACGGCCCTTCAGCCGCTGATCGCATCCCTTCCGGCCGGCTATCGCATCGAATTGGGCGGATCTATCGAGGAGGCGACCAAGGCCAACACCGCGCTGGGTAAAGTCTTCCCAGTCATGATAGCCGCCATGCTGATCGTCATCATGCTGCAGGTGCGATCCTTCTCGACGATGGCGATGGTCGTGCTGACCGCACCGTTAGGCTTGGTTGGCGTCGTGCCGATGCTGCTCGCCTTCAACCAGCCGTTCGGATTCAACGCCATTCTGGGCCTGATAGGATTGGCCGGCATCCTGATGCGCAACACGCTGATCCTGACGGAACAGATCAAGGAGAACCGTGCGGCCGGCCTTGACGACTATCACGCCGTCATCGAGGCCACGGTGCAACGCACGAGGCCGGTGATCCTGACCGCACTTGCCGCCGTGCTGGCCTTCATCCCCCTCACGCACTCCGTCTTCTGGGGATCGATGGCCTATACGCTAATCGGCGGCACGGCGGCGGGCACGATACTGATCCTGCTGTTCCTTCCAGCGCTCTATGTCGCGTGGTTCCGGATCAAGCCGACCGCGGATGAGGTCAAGGAGGTTTCGACGCAGGAACCGCAAGTGACAGCAGCAATGGCGGCTGAGTAGGAGCCGGTTATCGCAGGACACGGTTCAAGTTCCCGCCGTTGGCTTTACCCGACCAAGGCAAGGCCAACGGCTCGAACTTGCCACTTACTGGTGATCGTCCACGCCAGTCCGGCAGGTTCGTGCTTCATCAATTCTGGAGATATCCATGAATCGTCCGGTCCGAACGCGAACTGATCCCGACGAGGTGCGTACACGCATCCTGGAGGTGGCGGAGGCACACTTTCGCCGCATCGGCTACCATAAGACATCGGTGGCCGACATTGCTTCCGAACTCGGCATGAGCACGGCAAACGTCTACCGCTTTTTCCCCTCCAAGGGTGCGATCAAAGAGTCCATCTGCGGGCTGGTCGTGAACGAGGTCGCCGAGATCGCCTCTACTATCGCGCAATCGAGCGCGCCAGCCTCGGAGAAGCTTATCCGTCTTCTGACCGCGGTCCACCACCACGGCAAGGCGATCCTGGTCAAGGAACAGCGCATGCACGACCTCATTGTCGCCGCCATGCAGGAGAACTGGGCGATCACCAAGGCGCATATCGAGCGTATGGTCACGATCCTTGAGGCGATCATCCGCGAGGGCATCGACGCGGGCGAATTCAAGGTAGAAGATCCCGCGGAGGCGGCGCGTGCCGTCCATACCGCGTTCACGGCGTTCTTCCATCCAATTCTGATCGAGCACTGCCTCGAACACGGAGAGGAGACCGAAGCGGGCCTGCGCGCGCAGATTCGCTTTAGCCTGAAAGCTCTCGGCAAGCCTAACATGCCATCGCAGACTTTTGCTTCGCTAATGAATGCTGGAATCGAAAACAGGTCTGCCTGATCGGCGTCAAGACGGAAGGCACCAGCGAATGGCGTCTTTCTCACTGCTTCGTTCCAGAACCGACCGTCTGCTTGCGTGAAGAGTTTCGGGCGCCGGCAGGCGTACGAAAGTCCCGAGGAAGGAACCCGCGGGCCACAATCGATGGCTATGGGGATTTCGATTTGCGGTTGATGTCGGCGATGGCGTGTCTGCCGTAGGGAAGCAGCGCGATGGATGCGGGCGGACCGCTTCGCCTTCCGGCCACGCGGCGTTGTCGGCTCGTCGCGCGGCCGGATGCGTCCCCTGCGGCGTCGATGATCATCGCGAGCGCGTGTGGATCCGTTGCCGGAGGCTGAGCGCCTGCGGCTGGAGGCTGGATCATGTCATGCCGGGTCACCGGACGGTCCCCCGGTTCGTCGTGGTTGCGTCCGGCGGTCCGCGCGGCTGCCTCCACCGTTCGATCGTCTCGATGACGATCATGCGTCCGCCGCAGCAGGGGCATGGCGGCCGGACATCAGCCGGCTCTTCCGAGGTATCGTTATCGGATGGCGCAGCGACGTTCAGTAGTTCGCGGGCGCGTACGAGGCTGCCCTTGCGGGAGCTGCCAGCAAGCAGGCCGTAATGCCGGATGCGATGGAAGCCGTGCGGCAGGACATGGAGCAGGAAGCGGCGGATGAACTCATCAATCGCGAGCACCATGACCTGCTGACGGTCGGCGTGCGCGACAGATAGGCGAGCACCGCTTCCGGCCCGGCGAAGGGCGCCTTGGCGTAGACCACCCAGCGCTTCTTCCGGACGGGAGCAAGGTGGCGCAGGAAGGCCCGGCGATCTGCCAGGTGCGCCATTGTTCCGAAGAAGGCTAACCGCCCGGCGTCGTGCAGCGCGATCAGCCTGTTGACTGAAAGTACTGCCGTCCATCTCGACGCTTGCGCCAATAAGATCGCTGCCTTCATTGCCGCGGCGACATCGGGCAAGAAGGCCGTGTCGAGTGGAGCGGATGGCCTCGTCGCGCTGAAGCCGGCCGGTGCGGCGCTATAGTCGGCGACATCTGGCAAGACCCGTCTGCCCCAACTAGCTCGTTTGATTTCAAGCAGGCCGGGCGGGCAAGCGAATGTGCTCCCGTCGGCGATCAACGCTTGCGCTGACAGTGGGCTGCTACATCCTGATGCCGTCCATTATGCTACAGAACATCCCCAAGGTATTGAGAGCGACCATTTCGGGTGAAGAGAATATGCCGAATATCTTCAAACGCTCTCTGGACTGTACATATCGAACCCGAAGGTTACCCGGAATACGCCAGCGTCGCGACCGGCGTTTTTCGCCTTCATAAGAGTTGCGATTGTCTCGAACGCGAAGCGGTCGATGGGATGCGATATGATCAGGGAGATCGTGCCATCGATTAATGCGGCACGCGTATCTTCAAAGAGTTCATAACCCACAACGACAAAGTCGTCTCGCTTGGGGGTGGCACGAAGTGCAGCGATGGCGCCGGTAACACCTCCGCCGGAAATAAACAGTCCACACATGTCCGGATGGTCTGTCAGTAGCTTTTCCACGTGCTCTCTCGCAACCACTGCAGATTCGTAAGTCGGCAGCGGTTCAAGCAACGTGAAGCCAGAATTGTGCTCGCGGAAGTAGGAACGAAACCCGCTTTCGTTCATCTCTTGGTTGCGCAGCCGATGGCTTCCGACGAGTATGCCGATCTTTCCGGGAAACCGCACCATCCGGTCGAAAGCCCACGCCGCAGCACGTCCCACCTTCCAGTTATCGAGGCCAACGAAACTGATATTCCCTTTTGCTGTCAGTGGGCCGATGAGGGAGACAACCGGAACTCCCTTCTCCAGAACGCTGTCGATGGCATCGGCGACAACCGGGTGCTGTGGCGCAACGATCGCAAGGGATTCGCACCGTTCACCCAAAGATATGATATGCGATGCGACCTTTTCAGGGGTTAAGTCTTCAAGAAACTCCAGCCTCAAGTCGATACGGCCCCCTGAATAAGCCTCAGCGGCTTGGGTGATCGCATCGCCCAAGATTCGATAGAAAGTGCGCTCCTTGCGCTGCAGGAGAACGCCGAACCGGTGCGTAATTTGCGGCGCTTTAACAGCATGTTTGATCGTACCCAGCCCGTAGAACCCGATCTCTTCGGCAGCTGCCGACACGCGCGCCCGAGTATGGCTCCGGACTGACCCAGGCTGATAGAGAACGCGGTTTACTGTCGACACAGACACGCTTGCAGCCTTCGCAAGGTCTGGAATTGTCGGCCTCTTCATATCAA
Source organism: Mesorhizobium calcicola (assembly GCF_042682105.1). NCBI lineage: Bacteria > Pseudomonadati > Pseudomonadota > Alphaproteobacteria > Hyphomicrobiales > Phyllobacteriaceae > Mesorhizobium > Mesorhizobium calcicola. The sequence continues at coordinate 68,493 of NZ_JBHUGY010000022.1, read as the reverse complement.
TTAATTCCATTTTAGGCGGAGGAGCCATCAAATCATTTCATGAGCTGAATGTTGCGAAGTGATTTGAGACGAATTTTTGAAGTTATTATGATCTGCGTTGACCTGAAAGATGTCAACAATGCATGCAAGTGTGGTTGACAGCGCTCGACGATCTCAAGCCGTCAACGCTTTGGGGGAGGCCCATCGCAAAAACTGAAGGATGTAATCCAGCGCCTGTGCGCCGGGATTGCGGAAGTGTGAGTGCCTGCACGCCTAAACGGCCGATCGGCAAAAACCATATCTCGAGCCGCAATGATGTGGCTTTAACCTGAGGGAGGATTTCGACATGAATTTCACCAAAAAGATCGCGGCAGCGGTTATGGCAGCAATGCTCGCTTCCAGCGCCTATGCCGGAGACAAGGATATCGCTGTCATCGTGGGCTCGGCCCAGGACGGCTTCTGGAACATGGTCAAGAAGGGGGTCGATGACGCGAAGCTTATGGTTGAAGCGAACGGTGGCACCGTCAACTTCATGCAGACACAGAATTACGACAACTTTGGCCCGGACCTGGCCTCGCTGATCGAGCAGGCCGTGGCCCAGGGCGCGAAGGGAATTGCTATCCCGAACTGGCTGCCGGAATCGGAAACTCCGGCTCTTAAGGCTGCCCGAGACAAAGGCGTCGTCATCGTGTCCTTTAACGCTGGTCAAAGCGAAATGGGCAACTATGGCGCACTGAACTATTTCGGTTCGGACGAGTATCTCGCCGGTGTCGAAGGCGGCAAGTACCTTGCCTCACACGGTGCCAAGAAGATCCTTTGCCATATTCAGAACCCAGGCGCCGTGAATTTGGAAACCCGCTGCAAGGGCGTTCAGGACGGTGCCAAGGCAGCTGGGGCCGACACCTTCATCCTGCGCGTTCCTGCAAACCTCGATCAGGACATGAACGGCACCTCGGAAGCCATCAAGTCCGAGTTGATCGCGGATACCTCGATCGACGCGGTCATTACCCTGGCTGCTTGGGCGGCTGACGCTGCGGCCAATTCCATCGAACAGCAGGGCCAGGGCCGCAAGATCCAGCTCGGAACTTTCGACATGTCGGCCTCGGTTCTGGATCGCATCTCGAAGGGTACCCAGACCTTCGCTATCGACCAGCAGCCCTACCTGCAAGGCTTCCTTGCAACCTCCATGCTGTTCGCCAATCTCAAGTTTGGTACGGCGATTGCGACGAAGCCGGTTCTGACCGGTCCCGCTATCGTCGATGCTTCCAATGTAGCTTCGGCCATCGAGGGCGTGAAGCTCGGCGCACGCTGAGCCTGCTTGTAAGGACCCGGCCGCGCGGTTGGTCGGGTCTATTCAAAGCAACATGAGGATTGAGGCCCAATGACCGAACCAAACTCAAACAATGATCCCGTCAACACCACAAGCGCTGAAGGCTCATCAGCCGGTTCTTCATTCAAGGCCTTTTTCCGCAGTCCTGCTGCCGGTGCTCTCATGGGATTTGTGGCTGTTTTCATCCTCTTTTCCATCTTCGGCTACAGCCGCAATTTCCTATCCGTCGCAGGGATTACGACCTGGGTGAACTTTGCGTCTCTTATCGGCATGATCGCCATCCCGGTCGGATTTCTGATGATCGCCGGCGAGCTTGATATCTCGACCGGAGCGGTCCTGCCTGCCGCGACGATGACGGTAGCCATCGTTTGTGAACACTATCAGATGCCTGAGGTAATCGGTGTGGCTGCGGCCTTGGCCATTGGGGCGCTCATAGGCTTCATTAACGGCTTTATCGTCACGCGTACCCGGGTACCGTCGTTCATCGTGACGTTGGCTACGCTCTTTGCCGTCGCCGGTTTGACTCTTTTTCTGTCTATTTTCTTTATCAACAACACGAATTCTTTCCACCATCCTCCGGAGTGGGCGAAATCGCTCTTTGGCGGCAAGGTCTATGGCTTCAATTCCTCAGTGTTTTGGTGGGCAGGCCTCATCGCCGCCTTCGCATTCTTCCTGCATTATTCGCCCAAGGGCAGCTGGGTTTTCGCATTGGGCGGTGATCAGGAAAGTGCACGGAATGCTGGCATTCCGGTCGCGCGGCTGAAGATTGCGCTCTTTATGGTGTGCTCGACCTCGGCCGCCTTTGCTGGTGTCTTGCAGGTCATGACCTTCAGTTCGGCCACGTCACAGGCAAACTTCGGGCTGATCTTCAACACAATCATCTCTGTCGTCGTGGGCGGCGTTTTGCTGACTGGAGGCTTCGGAACGGTGATGGGCATCGTCTTCGGCGTGCTGACCCTGTCAATCGTCACTCAAGCAATCGGCTTTACCGAGATCGACCGGAACCTGTCCTTCCTCATTATCGGCGTCATGCTTCTGATCGCGGTTCTGCTGAACGACACTTTCCGTCATCTGGCGACCAGCTGGTCCGGGACCAAGAAGAAGTGAGAACGACAATGTCCGATAAGAAACCCGTTCTCGAACTGCGCAATGTCGACAAGTCCTTCGGTCCGATTGACGTTCTCAACGATATTAGTCTGAAAGTGGGTGAAGGCGAAGTGCTGTGCCTTCTCGGCGATAACGGCGCCGGTAAGTCGACCCTTATCAAGACGCTGTCTGGTGTCTGTCAGCCCACGCGCGGCGAAATCCTGATGGATGGCGAGACAACAGTCTTCTCCCGCCCGCGCGAGGCGCAAGAGCGCGGCATCGCGACGGTTCACCAGTTTGGCGGCACGTACCCCCTGATGTCCATCGGGCGGAACTTCTTCATGGGCGCCGAGCCGACGAAGGGTTTCGGCCCATTCAGGGTGTTCGACCGCAAAAGAGCCAACCGCGTCGCCGTTGAGGAAGTCCAGAAGATGGGAATTACACGGATCACCGACGGTGATCGCCTGGTCGGCGGGCTTTCCGGTGGTGAACGGCAGTCCCTGGCTATCGCAAGGGCAGTCTATTTCGGGGCCCGCGTGCTGATCCTTGACGAGCCAACGGCAGCCCTCGGTGTCAAGCAGGCGGCGCATGTGCTTCGCATAGTCAACGAGGCCAAGCGCCGCGGCCTGGCCGTTGTCTTCATTACCCATCAGGTCATGCATGCCATGGCTGTCGGGGATCATTTCGCTGTCCTTATCCGTGGCGCCATCGCCGCTGACTTCCGCAAGGGCGAGAAGACGCGGGAGCACATTGCCGACCTCATGGCGGGTGGCGAATCCATGGCGGATCTTGAAGCAAGTATCGAAGGAAATATGGAAACCCAAGGTGGTTAACCGCCGCCAACTCATGGGCCGGCGGGAACACTCCGCCAGTTGCCGGGCCTGAGCTCCCGCAGGGGGTATTTTGCAAAGCCCACCTGCAACGCAGGACGGGAGATTCTCCACACTCCCCCGCAGCAAAGCGACCGGGTCGCAAGCAACGGTCCGTTCGCAAATTCTCTCAAACCCGGTTTCAGGGCGAATAGCATGACAACGAGAATAGCCGTCATCGGCGCAGGATTGATGGGAGCCGATCACGCGAAGATCGTCGCCGAGGAACTTCCCGGCGCCAGCCTACAGGTGGTCTGCGACATGGATGGGGCCCGTGCCCGGAAGGTTGCTGATGCCTATGGCGCGGAGGATGTTGCCAGCGATCCGGAAGGCGTGATTGCCCGCAGCGATGTGGATGCCGTCATCGTAGCAAGCCCCGATTTTACCCATGCGCCCCTGTCGCTCGCCTGCATCCGGGCCGGCAAGAAGGTGCTCTGCGAAAAGCCCCTTGCGCAATCGTCCGCCGAATGCCTCGCGGTCATGCAGGCCGAGCAGAAAGCCGGCCAGCGCTTCGTGCAGGTTGGTTTCATGCGGCGCTTCGACCAGTCCTATATCGAGATGCGGCGCGCCATTGCCGATGGCACGCTGGGCCGCCCGCTGATGATGCATAATTTCCACCGCAATGTGGAAACGCCTGCCGCCGATTTCACCGGCGCCATGGCGATTTCCAATTCCGCTCCCCACGAATTCGATGTGGTGCGACACGTGCTGGGCACGGAATATGCCGCAATCTCGGCCTTCCAGGCGAAGCGCTCTGATGGGCTGGTCGCCCCGGTCGTCATGGTTCTGGAAACGACCGATGGCCAGATCGTCAATATCGAGATCAACAATAACGCCGCTTATGGCTATGACGTGCGCGCTGAACTTGTCGGTGAGAAGGCCAGCATCGCGATGAACCATGTGGCCTATACCCGGCTGGACCGTGCGCTCGGCACCCATGCGGCTTACGACGCAGACTGGCGCGGCCGCTATTTTGAAGCCTATCGCCGCCAGAACCGCGCCTTCCTGCGCTTTGTCGAGACGGGTGAATTCCCCGCCATCGCGTCGAGCGGCTGGGAAGGCTATGTCGCCGCCGTGGTGGCTGAAGCGGGCGTCAGAGCCCTCATCGAAGGGCGCAGGCAGCTCGTTTCCATGATTGAAAAACCGGAGTTCTACGCATGAAACTGGGTTTCGTATCCGACAGCCTCGGCGGACTCCCCTTCCACGAACTGCTCGACCATGCGGTGCGCTTGGGCGTCTCCGGCGTCGAGGTCAATACCTGTGGCTGGTCGACCGCTCCACATTTCGATCTCAAGTCCATGCTTGGCAACAAGGCCGCCCAGCGCGATTTTCTGAAGGCCTTTTCGGATCGCGGGCTGCAGGTGATCAGCCTCAATGCGAATGGCAATACGCTGCACCCGACCGACCCGGCACAGGGCGAGGGTTTGAAGGACACCATTCGCGTGGCGGGTGAGCTGGGTATCGGGACCGTCTGTACCATGTCGGGTCTTCCCGCTGGAAACGCTACCGATACCATGCCGAACTGGGTCGTCTCCTCCTGGCCGCCGGAAACGCAAGCCATCCTGAAATACCAGTGGGAAGAGAAGCTCTTTCCCTTCTGGACCGAGATTGTCGCGCTGGCCAGGGAAAACGGCGTCGAGAAGATCGCGCTGGAGCTGCATGGCAACCAGTGCGTCTACAATGTCCCATCGCTCTTCAAGCTACGGAGCGAAGTGGGCACGATCATCGGTGCAAACCTCGATCCCTCGCATCTTTTCTGGATGGGGGCCGATCCGCTGATTGCGGTGGAGGCACTAGGGAATGCCATCTATCACGTCCACGCCAAGGATACGTTCCTCAACGCTCCCAAGCAGGCGGTTGCCAGCCTGCTCGAAAACGGCAGCCTGATGGATATTCCCGCCCGTTCCTGGTCCTACATCACGCTCGGCTTCGGCCATGGCGAGGAATGGTGGCGGCAGTTCTGCTACCGGCTGAGAATGGCCGGTTACGACGGCTGGCTCTCCATCGAGCACGAGGACGTGGTCCTCAACTCGCTGGAAGGGCTCGAAAAATCCGTCGCGCTGCTCAAGGGTGTCATGCCTGCCGCTCCGGCCGACTACAAACCACAAGATATTTGAGGCCAACAATCTACCTCGAACCAGGATACTGATGATGACAACGGCCCCTGAAACCTCGGGACCTTTTACGCTCGCGGTTTGCGCGGAAATGGTGTTCCGCTCGCTGCCCGTGCTCGACCGTCTCAAGCGGATCACCGAACTCGGCTTCGTCGCCGAAATCTGGGACTGGACGAAGCACGACATCGCGGCACTGGCCAAGTCCGGCGCCTCGTTTTCTTCGATGACCGGCTATGTTACGGGGACGCTTGCCGATGACGCGGGCGCGGACGAGCTGATCAGGACGGCGAAACTCTCAATCCCAGTCGCCAAGCAACTGAACTGCCCGCGACTCAACCTGCACGGCACCGGGCTGGACGGCCAGGGCCTTCCGGTCGTCAGATCCGAAGTCGTGACCGGTGCGATGTGGCTCAAGGCCCGCGATACGCTCGAGCGTATCGCCGACCTCGGCGAACACGAGGGCGTGACCTTCGTGCTCGAAAACCTTAACGAGGCCGTCGACCACCCGAAAACGCCATTTGCCAAAGCCGCCGACACGATCGCGCTGGTGTCGTCCGTCAACCGGCCGTCGCTCAAACTCAATCTCGATCTCTACCATGCGCAGATCGGCGAAGGGAATCTGATCGAACTCTGCCGCCTGGCGCTTCCACACATTGGCGAGATCCAGGTGGCCGATGTTCCCGGGCGCACCGAGCCCGGCACCGGCGAAATCAACTATCCGGCCATCGCACGTGCCCTCGACGCGATGGGCTATCGCGGCGTCATCGGCATGGAGGCATGGCCGTCGGGCGACGACGAACTGGCGCTCAGCCGCTTCCGCCAGGCTTTCACCGTTTAAGTCCGCCACTTTCTCAACGTCGAAATTCGGAGCATCAAATGCCTGCCCAACGTCCCGTGAACGTCGCCCTGATCGGGGCCGGCCGCATCGGTTCCTTTCACGCCGAATCCGTTGCGCGCCGGCTTGTCGACGCAAACCTGGTCGCGATCGCCGACCGGCCCAGGGCGCGGCGCAAGCGCTCGCCCGAAAGTTGGATGTATCCAACGCCGTAACCGATGTCTCGGCGGTGCTCTCCGACCCGGCGGTTGAAGCCGTCATCATTGCATCGCCGGCGCGCTTCCACGCCGGCCTTGCCGTTCAGGCGGCCGAAGCCGGCAAGGCCGTGTTTTGCGAAAAGCCCATGGCGCTGACCCTCGAAGAGGCCGATCGCGTCATCGCCGCCGCGTCCAGCGCCGGGGTGCCGCTGCAGGTCGGCTTCAACCGGCGCTGGGACCAGGCTTTCGCCGAAGGGCGCGCGGCGATCGATGCGGGCAAGGTCGGAACGCCGCAGTTGATCCGGTCGCTGACGCGCGATCCCGGCCCCTACGGCGGCAGTCCGGAAAGGACGCCACGCTGGACGATCTTCTACGAAACCTTGATCCACGACTTCGACACGCTTGTCTGGCTCAATCCCGAAGCCCGGCCCGTCGAGGTGACGGCAATAGCGGATGCGCTCGTGCGTCCCGACTTCAAGGACAAGGGCTTCCACGATACGGCTGTCGTCACCATCCGTTTCGAGAATGGTTCGATCGCCGTAGCCGAAGCCAATTTCTCCGCCATGTATGGCTACGACATCCGCGGCGAAGTCTTGGGTTCGGGCGGCATGATCACCATGGGCGACGTGCGCCGTTCGAGCATGACCCTCTACGACAGCAACGGCGTGTCCAGCGACACCTGGCGGCGTGACACCGATCATTTCGTGCATGCCTATACCGCGCAGTTGGCTTCGTTCGTCAACGCGGTTCGCAGCGGCGTAGTGACCGGGCCCACCGGCCAGGATGCACGCACCGCGCTTTCGATCGCCCTTGCATGCATCAAATCGGTGGAAGAGAGGCGCACCGTGTCAATGAGCGAAATCTGACGGATGGGGCGAAGGTGGGGACATGGCCGTTTCGGAAGATGGCACCAACCGGGCGGCGAGTTTTGCAGACCTGAAAAGATGGGTCGCTGGTCGCGAGATCGTTTTCCCGCCGCAAGTCAAGAAATTGGCGGCGGCCGCCTTCGCGCATCCTGAGCTCCTGGCCTTTGAGAGTGCGAACAAAATCGCTGCGCAGGCAGGCGTCTCGAAGACGACAGTCGCTCGATTCGCCAAGCTCCTCGGCAATCGAAACCTTAAAGAGGCCAGGCGCATCTTTCGAGACGAACTGCGGCGGCGCAATAGATAGGCGTCTGGCGAGAGAGCGGGTTAGGTTTTGCGCAAAATTGATCTCTTGAATGGTCGTGCGCGGTGCACAGCGGATGTATCGCGTCCTACGTCCCTCTGGCGCCCTGGGCGGCCGTTGGCAGCCATAAGCATGGAACCGGTAGCGGCCAGGCTGGATCCGCGCCAGGAACGTTGGTCCGATCAATGTCGTGTCGAATTGGCGCACAGGGACTTATAGGAGCGTTGGTAAGGCAAAGTATACTGGACACCCTGGACGGTAGCAGGCGGCATTATCGGGTCTGGAGAATCATCGCCCAGAATACAACGCCACTGCATGCGTCGCTCCGCCAGCGCTGTCGGTCAGCGTTGCGTTCATGCGAATGACTGGAGCAGCGACCTGTCCGCGACTGTCGTTCCGCTACCCGTGGCGTCGAACGTCTGTCGCGCCGCGGTTACGTCCGGCAGTTTCACAAGCGTCCAATTGTGCAGTTCCCGAAGCGGCTCCCGCAACGTGCGTCCCAGCGGCGTGACCTGATACTGCACCGCGACCGGCGAAAGCGAAATCACCTCTCGGGCTATCAGGCCGTTGCGCTCCAGCCGGCGGAGGCACTGGGTGAGCGCCTTCTGGCTCACGCCTTGCAGCCGGCGACGGATGGCGTTGAAGCGCTGCGGACCGTCATCAAGCACGGCCAGCACCATCATCGACCATTTATCAGCTATCTGATCGAACAGGGCCCGGCTGGGGCAGTCCGACGAGAAGCAAAGCGGTTCGAGGTCAAGCATTGCCGGTTTCCTTCGATATACGTAGGCGACTTGAGGTGCCTAATTGACGCTAGGTCTACATGATATACCTGTAAGGCCCATCGAACACAACGGAGTTCCTATTCATGCCTCGTCCCGATACCAGTAGCTTGTTTCGTCCCCTCACCATCCGGTCGCTTGAACTGAAAAACCGCATCGTAATGGCGCCGATGACGCGCCTCTTCGCGCCTGAAGGCGTGCCGGGCCCGGCGAGTGCCGCCTACTACCGGCGGCGGGCCGAAGGCAGTGTCGGGCTTATATTGTCTGAGGGCACTGTGGTCGATCGCCCCGCCTCGCGCAATGATGCCGGGATCCCATTCTTTCACGGTGACCAAGCACTGGCAGGGTGGAGGAACGTGATCGATGCGGTTCACGGTGCTGGCGGCCGCATGGGACCACAAATCTGGCACACCGGAGCCGCCCGCTACATCAACGGCTGGGAGCCCGATGCGCCGGTAGAAAGCCCGTCCGGCCTCGATGCCCCGAGTGATTCCCGCGGCGTCGCCATGACCGAGGAAGACGTTGCCGATACGGTCGCAGCCTTTGCCAAAGCGGCGGCGGATGCCAAGCGGCTCGGCTTCGACACCGTCGAGATTCACGGCGCGCACGGCTACCTTATCGATCAGTTCTTTTGGGCGGGAACAAATTTGCGTACCGACCGCTACGGCGGCCCGACAATCAAGGACCGCTCCCGCTTTGCTGCTGAGATCGTCAGCGCGGTGCGCGAAGCGGTTGGTCCCGATTTTGCGATCATCATGCGCGTCAGCCAGTGGAAGCAGCAGGACTACAGCGTTCGCGTCGCGGACACGCCCGCACAGATGGAGAACTGGCTGCTGCCGTTGGTCGAGGCGGGCGTCGATGTCCTGCACGTTTCACAGCGTCGCTTCTGGGAGCCCGAGTTCCCCGAGGTCGACGGCGAGAACGGTCTCAACGGCGCAGGCTGGGCCAAGAAAGTGACCGGAGCGGCGACGATCAGTGTCGGGTCGGTCGGCCTCGACAACGACGTCACCAACGCCTTTGCCGGTAAGGGATCAACCTCAGCCAGCCTGCACCGCCTCATCGAGCGAATGGAGCGGGATGAGTTCGACCTGATTGCTGTGGGCCGGGCTCTGCTCAGCGACCCCAACTGGGCCGCCAAGGTCGAAAACGGCGATCATGTGGCCTTGAAGGGCTTCGACGCCGCTGCCTTGGCTGAACTGGTCTGATGTGGGCGGGACGGCTGGACAATAACTTCTTGCCGTCCTCCAATTATCAGGAACTGGGCGGCAAATCGCCAAACATTATCCTGCGTAGCGCCGATCTCGCATCTGCTGTCGAAGGCGGTGTGGCGCAGATGATGCTGAACAGCGGACAGTCCTGCAGCGCGCCATCACGGATGCTGGTTCACGTCGATCAGGTCGCCGAAGCGATCGGCTATGCCCGCACGGCCGCCGAAGCCTGGTCGGTCGGACATCCTTCATCCAATGCGAAGATGGGGCCGGTGGCCTCCGAGGCGCAGTGGAACAAGATCCAGCGTCTCATCCAGGCCGGGCTCGATGAAGGGGCCACGTTGGTAACCGGCGGGCTTGGCCGCCGGCGGACGAAGCTCCGCCTCGCGGGCGTGGGCGGCTTCGGCTGTGCCGCCGGTGGTGGGCCGGGAAGGAAGAACCTGCCTCGTGAGCGACGAACAAGTGCGGACAGGCAAATCAGGCTACAATCAATTACATTTGCGCCATCTCTGGCGCATCATTCGCCTGCCTGATCTGGCGAACGTCTCGCGCCGGCGGTGCGCCGAATTGGCGGAGATATTCCCGGCTGAATTGCGAAGCACTTTCATAGCCAACCGAAAACGCGACGTCGGATGCGCTGTGATTGCCGGCAAGCAGCAATTGCCGTGCTTCCTGTAGCCGGAGTTGTTTTTGATACTGGAGCGGGCTGAGGCCAGTGATCGCCAGGAAATGGCGATGTAGACTGGCGCGGCTCATGCCGCTTGCGTCGCATAGCGCCTCGATCCGCAGTCGCGCGTCATGATGGTCCCTGATCCAGGCGACGGCGCGCCGAATGCGGCCCAGCGCACCCTCAGGTCGTGCGATCTGGCGCAACAGGCGCCCCTGCGGACCTTGCAGGAGACGATAGAGCAATTCACGTTCCACCATGGGGGCGAGAACGGGGATGTCGCCCGGGGTGTCGAGCAACGACAGCAGGCGCAACAAGGTGTCGCGCAGCGGCGCCGTCATCGGATTGATGTCTAAGCCGATACCTTGGCGATCAGTGTCGCGCACTTGCGGCATGGTCGACGCAACATCTGCCAGAATGGCAGGGTCGAGAACCAGCGACACCGCGACATAAGGTTGGCCGTCATCAGCATCCCGTATCTGACCGATCAGCGGCAAATCGACGGCGCTGATAAGGTAATGCGCCAGATCGTAGCTCAGGAGATCGTCGTTGATCGCCACATCCTTCGACCCCTGCAGGATGAAGCAGATCATTGAGCGGTACAGGCAGGGTGCCCTGCCGGTGGTCGCCTGTCCGACGCTGATCTCCAGCCGAGGGATCGGCGTGACGGTTAACCCTGACGGTGCGTGACGCAACGCGATGTCGAGATGCGGGATGAGGTTTTCAGTCATCGTCTGGATATGCCACCGTCACTCTGCCAAGTAAAGCGAATGAGACAATCAGGCAAAAGCTTGAGCGTATCGGGCGGGTTCGTCGGGCCGACGTCGCCTATATCGGGGACATCAGGAGGGTGCCTTGGCGGCGCCGCTTCGCAGCATAAACGTCCCAAGAAGGTAGGTCATGACCAAACAAATCGCACTCATCACCGGCGTCAGCCGCGGTCTCGGCCGCAACATGGCGCTTCATCTTGGCAAACGCGGTGTCCACATCATCGGCACCTACCGCAGCGGTGTGGCGGAAGCCGACACGCTGCGCCAAGAGATCGAGGCGCTGGGCGGCACGGCTGCCATGCTGGCGCTCGACGTCACCGACACGGCGAGCTTCCCGACATTCGCCGAGAAGGTAGCCGATACTCTGAAGACCAATTTCGGCCGCGAGCGGTTCGACTTTCTCGTCAACAATGCCGGTAATGGCCTCTTTGCCAATTTCGCCGAGGCGACCGAAGAGCAGTTTGAGTCGTTGGTCACCACGCATCTGCGCGGACCAATCTTCCTGACTCAAAAGCTCCTGCCCCTCATCGAGGATGGCGGGCGCATCCTGAACGTCTCGTCCGGATTCGTGCGATTCACGCTGCCGGGCTACAGCCTCTATGCATCGATGAAGGCTGCGGTCGAGGTCCTGACCCGTTTTATGGCGGTCGAACTGGGCGCGCGGCGAATCCGGGTGAACGCGATCGCACCCGGCGCGATCGCGACCGACTTCGGCGGTGGCGCCGTGCGCGACAATGACGATGTGAACGCATACGTGGCGCAGGGCATCGCTCTGGGGCGTGTCGGCCTGCCGGACGACATCGGGGCCGCGGTTGCCGCCATCCTGTCCGACGACATGGGTTGGGCGAACGGAACGACCTTCGACGTATCGGGCGGACAGCTGCTCTAGCCGGGAGCAGCATTCAGGTCAGCTCCCCCGACATCGAGAGACAATCATGCCCGACGGCAAGCTCACACTCATTAGCCATCCGCCGTGCCCGTTCGTTCAGCGAGCGGCGATCGTTCTTCTGGAAAAAGGTGTTCCTTTCGAAAGAATCGACATCGATCTCGCTGCGAAGCCGGAATGGTTCCTCGCGCTTTCGCCGACGGGCAAGGTGCCTTTGTTGACGGTGCGCCAGGCAGATGGAACCGATGCAATCCTGTTCGAAAGCATGGTGATCTGCGAGTATATCGAAGAAGCCGAAGAAGGGGCGAGCCTCTATTTTCCGAATGCACTATCCCGTGCGCAACAGCGGGCATGGGTTGAATTCGGAACGGCGGCCCTCTCCGAAGCCTGGCAGTGGCTTAACCACGATGATTCCCGGACAGCCGATGCCAAAAGGGTGGTTCTCCAGGACAGGTTTCGGCGGATCGAAGCCGTACTAGAACAAGGCCCGTACTTCTCCGGATCGATGTTCAGCATGGTCGATGCGGTGTTCGCACCTGTTTTCCGCTATTTCGATTGCATCGATCCGGCTGTCTCGGAGGCGATCTTCAACGACCTGCCCCGCGTTTCTGCATGGCGACATGCCTTGGCATCGCGGCAAAGCGTTATCTCGGCCGTTCGAGAGGATTACGCCGACCTGTTCCAGCAGCACCTTCTCCAGCATGGGGCGGCGCTTGCAAGCTCCCGGACATCGCGGCCTTTCGCTCACTCCAAAAGATAGAGGAAGCAGTGACCTGGGACCCATTCTTGCTCCAGTTCAATGGAGAGTCCGGGGTTTCATTGCTGGCCTGCCGAAATGACGTCCTTGGTCCATGCCTCGCAGGATGTGCTCATGCGGGAGACGAGAGAAGCCATCAAATCGGGCTGTCGCAGAAAGGGATAGCAAGGCGTGCTATTCGGAAATCCGCCCACTCGATCGGTTGCTCTCGTTCAACCTCTCAGGAAAGAAACCCGCAGGTTCAAATCACGGCACGCAAGAGCATGAGGTTCAAAATAAGGAGCCAAGAACCCGCCGTACCGTTGGCCGGGATCGAGCCATTCACCAAGCTCGATTTGTAGCACAATAGGTATCGCAATATGTAGCACAGTCACGGCGACTGTCACGGACGCCCCCTAGTCTAGTGGTTAGAATCTGGCGGATGGTCCCCATCCGGAGCGGACCTCCGGGCGACCGAGACGGGAGGAAAGCCGACGTGTGCTCACACGAACAGGTCAGCCAAGATCAGGAAGATTCCCACCTGTGCGACGAGCCAGCAGATGGGGCGCACGCCTGGCGGCGCGAAGGCATATGCGGGAACATAAGCCAGCCGGCCGACGACGAACATCCAAGCTCCGACGACGGACAGTGGTCCAGCGGCATGAGTTGCATGCACGAGAAACAGCGCAGCGACGAACTGCGGAAATATCTCAAGCAGGTTGCGATGAGCCCGAACGAAGCGGCCGCTCAGTCCAGTCACCTCAGCCGGTTCGTCACGCGGCCCTGCGACCCAAGCCCCTCCGAGCTGACGAAGCGTCACAACGCTTGATATGGTGAGTTGCACCGAAGCTAGGAGCAGGGCTGCGAATAAGGCCCAGAGATCGCTCGTCATCACTGTCCCATCCGCCCCTTCAGCCTTTCATCAACGCACGCCGGATCTCGATCCGCAACGGGTCGAAGATAGCCGTCACCTTGAGGCCGTGAAGCGAACTCCTAGCGGATTGAAGCCAATATATGGTGGCCTCGGCTTGCAGCGGCAATGATTTTATCTGGGTCAGCGGTCCAAATGAAGGGCCGTGGCTCTTGGTTATGATCGGCGACGAAGCGGTTGATGGCGGCCTCGAGATCGACGACGCCCTTGAAGACGCCGCGCTTGAACCTGCGCTCGGTCAGGACGGCCACGCAGAACCGGCGAGACGTTGGTGCGCTGCAGGCCGGTCGCGGCGGCAATCCGGCTCGGCGTGGCGGAGGCCTCGCCCGTCAGAAACCGCATCACCATGCCTTCGGACTGCGACAGCGACAGTGCGCGTTCGTCGCTGTAGCCGCGGAACTGGATTTCGCGGGCAACGATCAGAATGAGATCGGCCAGGTCGGCCCAACGCTGCTCGGCGCTGGACCTAGCATTACAGTTGCATTCTAGATTTTAGGTGAGCTCGTCGAGCGGCCGCCTGATGGGCGCGCCTCCAGCATGACCATGCGATGACGTAGGCGGGGTTTATGCGACGCTGGGCGAGTCTGATGGCGATGCGCCGGACTTCCTGGATAGACCAGCGGATCAAATCCTGATGGTCGGCATCCGCGGTCTTTTTTGGGGCGTCGCGTCATTGGCGCGGTATCGGATCACCGCCATCATGGCGAAGGCGAGCATGACGAGGGAGGCGTGGCGATGCCAGCCATGCCATGACCGGGTTTCGTTGTGATCGAGTCCGAGCTCGTTCTTGGCGGTCTCGAAGCTGTCTTCGATCGCCCAGCGATGGCCTTCCACGGAAACGAGCGTCTGGATGCCCGTCCCGGCCGGGCACCATGTGGTGAAGAATGCGAGATCGCCGTCGCTGATATTGCGCCGGATCAGGAGGCCACGGGTCCAAAGCCCCGATTTCGTCTCGTTATATTCGTCGGCATCGAGATCGGCGAGTTCGCAGTAGGCCCAGTCATGAAGCCGCGCGCCTTTGGTGCCCTCACCGGCGGAAAGACGCTGCCATGCACTTGGATCGAGATCACGGGCGATCTCCTGAGCTGTGCCGGCGACCGGAGGCTTCCCCGACCAAGAGCCGAAATGGTGGTCCGACTTGACCCCAAGAACGTAGCCTTTGCAGGCTCGCCGCAGGGTTCCTTCGACGTCCCCGACGCCATACACCGCATCTGCGGCCACCCATGAAAACGGCACATCGGCTGCCAGCGCACGCCGTATCATATCGACAGCCAAGCCTGGCTTGGTAGCGAAGGCTATAGCCTCAGGAACATGGGTTGCTGCAAGCCTTACCGGATCTCCGGTCCAGCTTTTGGGCAAGTACAGGGCCCGATCGACAAAGGCATGACCGCGAGCGGACACATAGGCGGCGAACACACCGATCTGGCAGTTCGTTATCTTGCCTGCAGAACCTGTATATTGACGCGCAACACCGCACGATGTCTTGCCCTGCTTGAGGAAGCCCGTCTCATCGATGACCAGGACCGCATCATCTGTGGCGAGGTTTTCTACAACATACTCTCGCACGATGTCGCGAAGTGCGTCCGCGTCCCAACGCCCGCGACCCAGAATGGCTTGTTGCCGCCACGGGCCGGGATCACCGGCCGCCTCAGCGCGCATCCAACCTGTCTTACGCCGCTCGTCACCCAGCAAGCCGTCCAGGAAAAGGTTCGCAGATGCTGCAACTCGCTCCTGCGTAAACAGTCCGCGCATACGCGCTTTCACGTCACGCAGCGATGATGCCCAAAGCTCAAGCGTAGTTTCGATTGATGCACCTGTCATCCATGACCTCCGAATCATGGAGACCCATAGATTCAGACCATAGATAAATATGCAACTGTAATGCTAGGCTGTGAACCCATAAATCGGCGAACGGTCGCTATTGATGGAGTGGTAACGGCCTAGCGCTACCATCATCAACCACCATGATCCGGTGCATGCTATCTGCCCCAGAAAGGGCAGCCATTGGTCACGGCGTCATCTTCGAGCAGACTTCAAAAGCACTTTTCCACAGGGGGAGACGCCGAAACTGGCGCGATCTCTTGTGCTTCCGTAGTGCTTCCGCGCAAAAAAGTGTGACGACACTCCCCAAATCACCAAGAGCTAACTATCTGATTTTTATCATTAAACTGGCGCACCCGACAGGATTCGAACCTGTGACCTCTGCCTTCGGAGGGCAGCGCTCTATCCAGCTGAGCTACGGGTGCTTCCCGGCGATCCGGAAAACGAACCAGCCGGTGAACCGGCAAGTCAGGGCTTCTTAGCGGAAGCAGGCGCGGGCTTCAACGGGCAATTGGCGATTGTCCCTTGATGGGGATGGGTTGGTCCGCTCACGGGTGTGAGCTTCTCGGATATGGCGCTCCCCCTCTCCGTCTCGGCTTCGCCGAGCCACCTCTCCCCCATTCCATGGGGGCGAGGAACCAAGCCTTCCCGGGGACGCGCGTTGTGACCGTAGCTCGCCCTTTCCGTTCAACGCCACCGGTGCCGACCCCTCACTCCCCGGCCTCACCCCTCACCGCCCGCGCCCTCCGTGGCGCCCGCTTCGCCTTCTTTGCGCCGGTCAGTTCGTGCATCGCATCCAGCTGCATCTGCTGCATTTCGGCCAGGCGGGTCCATTGGCGCGAGATCAGGTAGTCGAGCTTTTCGTGCAGATGGCGCACTTCCAGCTCGGCCTTGAGGTTGACGCGGTATTCGTTGAACGAGCGCAGGCGGTCCTTGGTCTCCTGCCGCTTCTGGCTCATCATGATGATCGGCGCCTGGATGGCGGCAATGCAGGAGAGCAGAAGGTTGAGCAGGATGAAGGGGTAGGGATCGAAGGCGCCCGACGTGCCCTCGAGCAGGTTGAGGCCGATCCACAGCAGAAGCACGCTGCCGAACGAGATCAGGAACCACCAGCTGCCGCCGAAGGCGGCCATGTTGTCTGAGACGCGGTCGGCAAATGTCCGGTGCTCCTCGAACTCCTCCTCGCTGTTTTCCGAAATGGTGTCTTGCCTGGCGATGCTCTCGACCACCTGGCGGTCGAGCTCGGAGAATTCGCCGTGCTCCTGCTGGAGAAGCTCCTCCATGTAGCGCATGCGGTAGCGGCCGAGCTCGGCGCGGCTGATGCGGGCGCCGGGCGGCAGGTCCGGATGGTCGGCATGGATGCGGTCGGCGAGGCTCGGGCGCAGCGTGTCGATGCGGACAAGATCGCGCTTGCGGAATTTCCGGCCTGAGATCGCCGACGGCTTTTTCTTCGGCTTGGCGTGCGATGCGCCTGGAGCCGATGGCTCCGAGTCCGGCACCTCAGGCACCTCGAAGTGCTCCTCCGAACCATGTTCGGCCTCGTGCTCGCCTGTCGTCGGCGCCTCGAAATATTCGCCGCCGCTGTCGTGCTGGTTGTCTTCCGCCTGTTCGGACGGCGTCTTGGGGGCGGTGCTCATGATGCGGGCTCCTGCGGTGGTGCTCAGCTATACGGTATGCCTATGCCGCAACATCGCCAGCATCGCGACGGATTTCGCAGCACTACAAGTGTTTTTGATCGATGCGGGGCGGCAGCGGGCTCGATGTTGCTGGCGGCGGTTCGAAGGCTCATCGCGGCGGAGAGACATTCGAGATTGGCCGAAGCCGCCCCACCTTCGTCATCCACGGGCGAAGCGGACGCTCAGACCCAAGGATCCGGAAATGCAGCGGCGCAGGATAGAAACTCGTTCCGTCGCGATCCTTCTCACCCCCCTCTGTCCTGCCGGATATCTCCCCCGCAAGGGGGGAGATTAGCAGTTTGTCTGACGGCGCTTTTTCTTCGACGTTGGGTATCGGCGAAAGCAATCGTGACATCCAATCTCCCCCCTTGCGGGGGAGATGTCCGGCAGGACAGAGGGGGGTGCTGTCCCGCCGACATCAACCTTCTGCACCGCTGCAACGCTCAAACATCGCGGCATGGATCATCGGGTCTGCGCTGCGTCGCTTCGCTCCTTGCTCCGCCCGTGGATGACGAAGCGATGGGCGTCTTCGCCAATCGCCAAGGCATGCGGGAACCACGGCGTACAGGTTTGCGGGAGGATGGCTTGCGTGGACAGTTGGCGACGGAAACAAAAAACCCGCCTGGCGGCGGGTCGATTGGCGCAAATCAGCACCATGTCCGAATCTATAGCATAATTGCCCTCACCGGACAATCCGTCACCGGGCAGCCGGGGGGACAGTCGCGCTGCGGCCCTTCGCAGGCGTTCGTCGCTCAAAAAGCCAAGCAATTGGCTTTTTGCCCGCTGCGCGGACCCCTCCTCACTGCTGTTCGGCGAACATCAGCCTTGTCTTGGTGTCGGCCATCGCAGGCGATAGGCTGCGCTGGATCAGCGCTTCGACATGGTCGTTGCGCTGGCGGGCGCTGTCGGCGCCCATCACCACGACGATCAGCTGGCGGCCGTCGGCGTCGTAGGAGGTGACGATGTTGAAGCCGGAGGCCCTGATGTAGCCGGTCTTGATGCCGTCGACGCCGCGCACGCGGCCGAGCATGTCGTTGTGGCCGCGCACCAGCCGGCCGCGGAACATGAAATCGCTTGCGGAGAAATAGTGGAACTGCTGCGGGAAGCGGGAATGCAGCGCCATGCCGAGCACCGCCATGTCGCGCGCCGAGGTGTGCTGGTCGTCGTCGGGCAGGCCCGACGCGTTGCGGAACACGGTGCTGGTCATGCCGAGCTGGCGCGCCTTGGCGGTCATCATGCCGGCGAACTGTTCCTCCGAGCCGCCGAGATATTCGCCGACCGCCACCGCCACGTCATTGGCCGATTTGACGACGATGGCGCGGATCGCCGAATCGACGTCGATGGTCTCTCCGCGCCTGAAGCGCATCTTGGTCGGCGGCTGCGAGGCGGCATGGTCCGACACCGGGATCTGTGTTTCCTTGGTGACGCGGCCGGCATCCAGCGCCTCGAACAGCAAATACAGCGTCATCATCTTGGTCAGCGACGCCGGATAGCGCGGCGCCGTCGAGTTGACCTCGAACAGCTGCTTGCCGGTCTTGGCGTCGACGACGATGGCGGCATATTTCTGCGGCGGCGCCGGCACCGCCAGCACGGCATCCGGCGGCGTCGCGGTGGTGCAGCCGGCGAGCAGCAGCAACAGGCCAAGGGCCGCGAAAAGTCTCTGGATGAGCGGCAGGGGACGCGGGCTGGACAAGGGCAAGTCTGTTCTGGTCATGCTGTTGCTGAGATGAGGCGAAGCTAACGTAACCCGCCGGCTGCGTCCATTTGGTTAATGCCGGTCTCAGGGCAATTCCCCTGGGTTTTGAACGGCGCGAACGGATCTAGCCCCATCTTCCGGATGTCTGCGCTGCCCCTCACCCTTACCCTCTCCCCGTGAAGGACGGGGAGAGGGGGTCGCTGGCGCTGGAGTTTCTCCCTTCTCCCCGTTCTTCACGGGGAGAAGGTGCCGGCAGGCGGATGAGGGGCAGCGCCGACTTAGGATATGGTGGCGCCCTATCGAGCAGCCGCCCCGAAATCGCCTGTTTCCTGTCTTCCCTTGCCAAAGCCGCGTTTCCCGTGGGAAGGGGCGTGGCATCGGCTGACTTGGGGGGCTTGGGAATGACGAATATCGGGGCCGGGGGCGCTGCGCCCTCGCTTATCAAGGCATCACTCAGCCGCACCGGCAAATGGGCCGGCAGCATCGCCTTTGTCGGGGGTGCGGCTTCCGACATCCTCAATCCGCTGGCGCCGTTCGCCGCCTATATCGCGCTGGTCGCCTCGGTGGCGGCGGTCATCATCGCCATCGCCATCGTGCTCAGGCTGGTGCTGGCGGCCAAGGCGCTGCCGGCCTTGATTTTCGCCACCAGCGCGGCCGCCGTCGCCGGCGGCGTCTACGGCCTGCAACAGCAGACCAATTCGCAGAACGGGGTGATCGCCAGCCTGGTGCCGGCCATCGCCGGGCTGCAGCAGTCGATGGGCATCGTCTCGCAGAAGGTGGCCAAGATCGAGCAGACGGTCACGCAAACGCAAAAGACGGTCGAAGAGGTCAAGCAGTCGACCGACACGGTGGCGAAGAAGACCGAGGAGATCGCCTCCACCCAGCAGCAGCAGACGCAGCAGACCGCACTTGTGCAAAAGACCGCCGAGGCGGTGAAGAAACAGACCGAGACGCTGGCCGCCGGCCAGGCGCAGCAGCAGGCCCAGACCGAGAAGCTGCAGGCGACAACCGAGCAGATCGCCGCCTCGATCGATACCATCGCCAAGGGCTTTGCCGCGCTTGCCGCGCAAGGCGGGGCGATCGCCGAGCCGAAGCGGCCGGACGAGTTTTATCACAACGCCCGCGTCTACGAATTGTCGGGCGACATGCTCAATGCGCGGCGCTCCTATCTCGCCTTTGCCGGCTTCGATGTCGATGCCATCGATCCCTACACGCGCTTTGCCACGCTGCTCAGGGTCCAGGACGGCAAGGCCGGCGCCCGCGAGGTGTTCGGCGCGCTTTCCGACAAGAGCAAGGCGCTGTCGATCAAGCTCGTGCATATCCTGCAGTTCGACGACGCCCAGCGCCTCGACAAGCTCAACGCCTTCATCGCGGCCAATGCGGATTTCGCACCGGCCTATTTCCTGTTGGCGCAGGAGTTTTCGGAAGACCGCCTCGGCGCCCAGACGCTGGCCGACAAGCGCAACGAGGCCAAGGCGCTGACCAGGTTCGTGGCTTACGAAAAGGACGGCGGGCTGCTCAAATATTTCGTCGACCAGACGCAGCTCGCCGACTGGCTGGACCGCAGCCGCAGCCGGCTGGCGGCCCTTGGCGACGTGCTCGATCCCGCGCGCTTCGTCCCGACGCTGACGCCGATGCGCTCGAACCAGGGCTGGTCGATGACCATCTCGCTGCCGGAGCCGGCGACCGCCATTTCCTGGCGCATGGGCGACAGCGGCCCGTTCACCGACACCGGCTTCCTGGCGCTCAACGACCAGACCACCGGCAAGCCGATGCCCAATCCGAGTTTCGAGCTGCCCGGCAGCACCGTGGCCGGCACCATCGCCGTCAAGTACCTCGACATCAGGGGGCGCGAGACCGGCCCGTTCGACATCCGCTTCGACCCGGAGGCAGCACTCCAGCAAGGCGACAAGCAGATCCTCGACCAGTTCTGGACCTCGTGGATCGCTTTCGATTCCGGCGGCAATCACGGCCTGGTCTATTTCACCCAGATGCTGTCCTACCGCTGCGCCATCAAGGAGGTGCATTACAGCCTGAACGGTGCCACGCTCGACAAGTCGTTCGAGATACCGCCCTGCGACAAGAAGGACCCTTACGCCATCCCTTACGACGCCAAGGGCTACATCAAGGTTGCCGACAGAGTGACGTCGATGTCGGTGCAGGTCACCTATACCGACGGTACCAAGTCGCCGGTGCGGGAATACAAGCGGCAGTAGGCCTGAGGGCGCTGGTCATGGCGATGGCTTCAGTTTGGCCCTCGTCTTTCCCTCGTTTGCGCCGCCCCTCACCTGCCTGCCGGCATCCTCTCCCCGTATAGGGACGGGGAGAGGGGCGCTGTCGTCAACGGTTTCGCCAATCACCAGCGTTGCAGAGAAGGCGCCAGCGCGCGGCCAGTTCCCTTCTCCCCGTCACTATACGGGGAGAAGGTGCCGGCAGGCGGATGAGGGGCAGCGCCGACCCGACGGTTTCCATTGTGCCTGATGCAAAATGCCTTACGCGGTGCTTGCGCAATCAGCACTGAACGGGTTCTGTTTGTGCCTTCAGAATCGGGTGAGAGCGCAATGGATATCAGCACGATCAAGGCAAAAGGCATTTCCGTCTCGCTCGATCTCACGGTCGGCCACATCGCCGACATGGTCGTCGACAGTGGTGGGCGGCAGCTGAGACCGCTGCATCGCGCACCGTGGATCGACGAGCCGCGCGAGACGCTGCCGAACGACCTGCCCGAGGGCACTGTCCGCCTGTCCGGCGACTTCCTCTGCGCGCCGTTTTCGCGCAGCGATGTCGAGGACGCGCCGCTGCATGGCTGGCCGGCCAACAGCGCCTGGGATGCCGTCGACAGCGCCGCGACGGACGATGGCTGGCGGGCTGGCTTCCGCTTGCGGCACAAGGTGATGGGCGCGACGGTCGACAAGATCCTGACGCTGCGCGACGACCATCCCTTCCTCTACCAGGAGCATGTGTTTTCCGGCGGCCATGGTGCGATCTCGGTCGCCCATCACCCGATGACGGCGATGACGGGCGGCGGCAGGCTGGCCTTTTCGCCGAAGCGTTTTGCCGCGACGCTCGACGATCCGCTGGAGCCGGATCCCGCACGCGGCCGCTTCATGCTGGCCTATCCGGCGCGATCCGCCGATCTCGGCCATTTTCCCGCCGCCGCCGGCGGCACGGTCGACCTGACGGAGTACCGCATGGGCGACCGTCGCGAGGATTTCGTCACGCTGGTTGAGGCCGATCATGGCGGGCCGGGCTGGACGGCACTGGCGCGCCAGGCCGAAGGCGATCTGGTGCTGGTGCTGAAGAACCCGGCCGAACTGCCGATCACCATGCTGTGGCTCAGCAATGGCGGACGCGACTACGCGCCCTGGAACGGGCGCCATCGCGGCGTGCTCGGCATCGAGGACGCTCGCGCTTGCGTCGGCCATGCCGCGTCGATCGGCGACAACTGGCTGAAGCGCGAAGGCGTAGTGACCGCCTTTGCGCTCGGCGAAGGCCGCAGCGTCTCCTTCCGCCATGTCATCGGCGCCATGCCGCTCTCCGGCGGCGAGCCGCCGCGGGAGGTCACCACGGCGAACGGCCGCATGCGGCTGGCCGGCAGCTCGACCTGGGAGGTTCCCTTCGACAGCGATTTCCTGCGCATCGGCGACACGGTGGCTGCCTGAAGCGAGATTGCGCGGCCGTAGGGTTTGAAATTTCCGCCAACTGCCGCCAAGATGTGGCCGAAATCATCATGCGGAACATGGTGGATTTGAAGCTCCTGCCAGAGAGAGGCTCTCATGTCCGAAATCGCCCATCTCGCCGCCACCATCTTCAAGCGAGCCGGCAAGGCGCGGCGCTTCATCGTCGCCATTGCCGGCCCGCCCGGTGCCGGCAAGTCGACGCTGTCGGCAAGCCTGCATGATCTGTTGCCGGAAGGTGCCGTGGAAGTCGTGCCGATGGACGGCTTCCACTATGACGACATCGTGCTCGAACGGCGCGGCCTGCGCGCGCGCAAAGGGGCGCCGGAAACCTTCGATTTTGCCGGTTTTGAGGCCCTGCTGAAGCGCATCCGGGCCGGCGAACCCGATATCGCCATCCCGGTCTTCGACCGCAACATGGAACTGTCGCGCGCCGCCGCCTCGATCATCGCCACCGAGACCAAGTTCATCCTGGTCGAAGGCAATTACCTGCTGCTCGACGAGGAACCGTGGTCGCGGCTGGCGCCGCTGTTCGATTTCTCGATCTTCGTCGACGTGCCGCGCGACCAACTCGAGCGCCGCCTGCTCGAGCGCTGGCACGGCCATGGGCGCTCCGACGCGGATGCGCGCGCCTGGATCGCCTCCAACGACATGCCGAACATCGACCGCGTGCTTGCCCGTCGCCGGACCGCCGACCTGGTGATCGGCCAATCCGCTTGATTCTAAGGATTCTTCAAGGGGAACCTTAAGACTTTCAGGCCGTTATCGCCGACAAGGCAATCCTGCCAGAAGAGGGATTCCATCCGATGGCACAAAAGGCAAGAAAGCCTGCGCCCGCCAAGGGCAAGGCAACCCAGTCGAAGACAGGCGCCGGTCCGGCGATCGCCGAGCGTTCGAAGGATGCCAAGCCGTCCTTCGGCAAGGCAGCGCCCAAGAAGGTGGTGCCGGCTGCGGCGAAAGCCGCGCCCAAAGCCGCAAAGCCGAAAAAACCGGCGAACGCCAACGACTCGCTGGCCGGCAGCGCCATGCGCACCGTCAAGGCCACGGCCAATGTAGCAGCCGGGGCCGTCGTTGTGGCGGCGAGAGGTGCTGCATCGTTTGCCGCTTCCGTCGTGGGCAAGGGCGGCTCGAAAGCCAAGGCGAAGGCAAAGTAGTCGCGTTTTGTCGAGGGCCTGGCCGGCTTTGATTTAGAGCAGTTCACCGTCCTACGGAAACTGCTCTGATTCTTTGTTTTGACGCAATTCCGGACGGACGACCGCTTCCGCACTTTTCCTGGAATTGCTCAGCCCTTCGCCGGGATGGTCAGGCCTTTCTGCACGGCCGGCCTGGCGAGGCCGCGTTCCAGCCATGTCCCGACATTGGCGAAATCATCGAAGCCGACGAGTTCGCGCGCTTCGTAGAAGCCGATCAAATTGCGCACCCAGCCGAGCAGCGAGATGTCGGCGATGGTGAAGTCATTGTCCATGATCCACTTGCGGCCCTTCAGCCTGCCGTCGAGCACGCCGATCAGCCGCCGCGATTCATCACGATAGCGCTCCAGCGGGCGCTTGTCGGCGATTTCGCGGCCGGCGAATTTGTGGAAGAAGCCTACCTGGCCGAACATCGGCCCGACCGAGGCCATCTGGAAGAACACCCATTGGATGGTCTCGTAGCGTCGCGCCGCGTCCACCGGGATGAGCAGGCCGGTCTTTTCGGCGAGGTAGAGCAGGATGGCGCCGGATTCGAAGAGGCCGATCGGCTTGCCGTCCGGACCGTTCGGATCGATGATCGCGGGTATCTTGCCGTTGGGGTTGAGCGACAGGAATTCCGGTGTCCAGCTCTCGTTCTTGCCGATGTTGACCCAGTGCGCTTCGTAGGGCAGGCCGAGCTCTTCCAGGGCGATCGATATCTTCACCCCGTTGGGCGTCGTGGCCGAATAGAGCTGGATCTGGTCCGGATGCTTGGCCGGCCAGCGCGTTGTGATTGGAAAGGCGGACAGGTCGGCCATGGAAACTCCTGAACGGGGATTGGCGCCGAGCGGCGCTGGTTTTGGCGGGTTCGCCAAGGATTAGGCGGACGGCCTATTCTGATCAATATGGCAGCGACTGTTTCGCAATGCACCGCCCGGGCAGGTGTGACCGCCCGGCAGACCTGGATCGCCCCGGGATCAGACGGCCTTGAAGGCCAGCACCGCATTGGTGCCGCCGAACGCGAAGCCATTGCTGATCGCGGTGCGCACCTTGCGTTCACGCGCCACGTTCGGCGTGACGTCGAGGTCGCAATCGGGGTCGGCTTCGCGAAAATTGGCTGTCGGCGGCACGATGCCTTCGCGGATCGCCATCACGCAGGCGATCATCTCCAGCGCGCCGGATGCGCCAAGGCAATGGGCATGCATCGATTTGGTCGACGACACCGACAGCCTGTAGGCGTGGTCGCCGAAAACGCGCTTGATCGCCGCCGTCTCGATCTGGTCGTTGGCCTTGGTGCCGGTGCCATGGGCATTGAGATAGTCGACATCCTCGGGATTGAACCCGGCGTCGGCCAGGCAGGCGCGCATCGCGGCCGTCGGTCCTTCGACGGTCGGCGCGACGATATCGGACGCATCGGCGGAAAGACCGGCGCCGGCAATTTCGGCAAGGATTGTGGCGCCGCGCGCCATGGCATGCTCGTAGCTTTCCAGCACCGCCATGCCGG
This sequence comes from Mesorhizobium calcicola, assembly GCF_042682105.1. Lineage (NCBI taxonomy): Bacteria > Pseudomonadati > Pseudomonadota > Alphaproteobacteria > Hyphomicrobiales > Phyllobacteriaceae > Mesorhizobium > Mesorhizobium calcicola. The sequence goes on along the minus strand of NZ_JBHUGY010000022.1, from coordinate 43,393 downwards.
CGCCTTCACCGAGCGACAGGCCCTGGCGATCGGCCGAAAATGGCCGGCACGTATCGGGCGCCAGCACCCGCAACGCTTCCCAGCCCTTCAGGATACCCCAGACCAGCGGCGCATCGGTGCCGCCGGCGACCATGACGTCGGCGCGACCGAGCCTGATCTGGTCGACCGCCGAGGCGATGGCGTGATTGGACGATGAACAGGCCGACGTGACGCCGAAGACCGGCCCGCGCAGGCCGAGATTCATGCTGACATGGCCGGAGGCCGCACTGGGCATCACTTTCGGCACTGTGAAGATGCCGGCGCGGTTCCTGCCCTCGCTCAGGATGGCGCGATAATTCTCCTCGATCGCCTCCCAGCCGCAAACGCCCACGCCGACAATGGTGCCCATCCGGTAGGTGGTGGCTTCGTTCGAGACCAGGCCGGACTGATGCATGGCCTCCCGCGCCGCGATGGTTGCCAGCAGGCTGAAGCGATCCATCGACACGGTCTGCTTGCGATCGATGCCGTGATCGGGAAGCGTCTTGATTTCGCAGCCGACCTTGACCTTCAGGTCATGCAGCTGCGGACTGGTGATCTGGCCGATCGCCGAGCGGCCGGCGCGCATCTCGTTCCAGATCGCGGACGCGTTGGTGCCGAGCCCGCAAATGCCGCCCATGCCGGTGATGACGACGCGCCTGTGCATTCAGGTCAGGCTTTTTTCGCGATCAGCGCGCGAACAGCTTCGACCATGTCGCCGACATTCTTCAGATTGCTCCAGGCATCGACCGTGTTCATCTCGATCTCGATGCCATATTCTTCCTCGAGATCGAAGATGATCTCGGTCAGCTCGAGCGAATGGATACCAAGCGAGGTCAATTCAGTGTTGGTGGTGATTTCTTCGCCGCCCGGCTCGGCATGAGCCTTGATCTTCGCGATGATATCCGTTGCCAGCTGGTCGGCCATTCGGTTTCTTCCCCACTATGTCGCGTTTCCCGACGCCAATTGAGCAGCGCCCCTTTTTCTCCTGGTATCAAGCCGCCGTCTTCGCTTTATACCCCCGCCAAGCGCTGCATGACCGTACCAAGGTGGTTCCCTCTATAGAAACCGAAACGTTGTCAAGCAACAAGCTATATCGAGCCATATATCGACAAAGCCGCAGGAGTGCTTAACGTGGCTCGCATGGATATGAGCGAATATGGGGGCGAACATGGCGGGATTTCGACGCAGCGCGTTGCGGGCGTGGCGCGGCTTTCCTGCGCCCTCGGTGACCGTCGCACGCGCCTGCGGCGCCTCTATCAGGATGGTGCCGCCAAGATAAGGATGCCGGCTGTCTCGGCCGACCCGCTCGAAGCGGTGCTGATCAACACCGCCGGCGGGATGACAGGCGGCGACCGTATCGCCTGGCACGTGGATGTCGGCGCGGCCGGATCGGCGTCGATCACGACCCAGGCTTGCGAGAAAATCTATCGGGCGGCATCCGACCGTGCCGAGGTGCGGGTCAAACTGTCGGTCGGCGAAAACGGCCGCATCGCCTGGTTGCCGCAGGAAACCATCGTCTTCGACCGGGCGGCCTTTGCCCGCACGCTCGACGTCGAGCTTGCTACCGGGGCCGAGGCGCTGGTGCTGGAGGCCGCCGTCTTCGGCCGCCTTGCCATGGGCGAACGTGCCACGCAGGGCCATTTCCATGACCGCTGGCGTGTCCGCCAGAATGGCAAACTCATTCATGCCGAGGATTTCCGCATCGGACCCGATATCGCGGCCACGCTCGACCGCCCGGCGATTGCCGGCGGCGCCATCGCGATGGCGACGTTGCTGTTGGTGTCGCCGCGGGCCGAGGACCTGCTCGATCCTGTTCTTGAGATCGTCTCCGGCCAGGGCAGCGCCAGCGTCTGGAGCGTGAAGGAATCTGGCAAGCTTCTTGCGAGGCTTTACGCCGGGGACGGCTACCGGCTGCGCCAGCGGCTGGTTCCTCTCGTCGAATTGCTCAACGGAAGGGCGGGATTGCCCAAATTATGGTCACTGTAGGTCTGTCTATGCCAGTCCAGGGAAACGCATGAACCTGACGCCGAGGGAAAAGGACAAGCTGCTGATCGCCATGGCGGCGATCGTGGCGCGCAAGCGGCTCGAACGCGGCGTCAAGCTCAATCATCCGGAAGCGATCGCGCTGATCACCGATTTCGTCGTCGAGGGCGCCCGCGATGGCCGCCCGGTCGCCGAATTGATGGAGGCCGGCGCCCATGTCGTCACCCGCGCGCAGGTGATGGAAGGCATCGCCGAGATGATCCACGACGTGCAGGTCGAGGCGACGTTCCCCGACGGCACCAAGCTGGTGACCGTGCACGAACCCATCCGGTGAGGAGAGAAAAGATGCTTGAGCTGCGCCCCAACTGCGAATGCTGCGACAAGGACCTGCCACCGGAGGCGGCCGACGCCTTGATCTGCACCTTCGAATGCACCTTTTGCGCCGACTGCGTGGAACATGTGTTGGGCGGCACCTGCCCCAATTGCGGCGGCAATTTTTCGGCGCGGCCGATCCGCCCGGCGGCGATGCTTAAGAAATATCCCGCTTCGACCAGGCGTGTTCTCAAAGCCGAAGGGTGTGGCCCGCGCAAGGCCGCGTGAGCACCACGGCAAAACGAAAGGCAGATAGAATGATCTCAGCCAAACGCCTGTGCCTGTCGGCGATCCTGCTGCTGGCCGCTGCCATGCCGGCCTATGCCCATGTCGGCATCGGCACGACCTCGTCCTTCACGGCCGGCTTCATGCACCCGCTCTCCGGCCTCGATCATACGAGCGTGATGATCGCGGTCGGCCTGTGGGCGGCGCTCAAGGGCGGCAAGGCAATCTGGGCCTGGCCGGCGGCTTTCGTCGGCGTCATGCTGGCCGGCGGCGGGCTCGGCATGCTGCATATGCCGCTGCCCTTGGTCGAACCCGGCATACTGGCGTCGGTCGTGGCGCTCGGGCTGCTGGTGGCGCTGGCGGTCGATCTGCCGGTATCGGCCGGCGTCGCCATCCTCGGCCTTTTCGCGCTCTTCCACGGCCACGCCCATGGCACCGAAGTGCCGGAAAACGCAGGCGGGCTCGACTACATGGCCGGCTTTGCCATCGCCACCGTGCTGCTGCACGCCATCGGCATCGCTGCCGGCCTTGGCCTCGGCGCCAGGTTCCGTGGCTTGGCCCGCGCCGCCGGTGCGGCCTGCGCGGCGGTCGGTGCCGGCCTCGCCTTCGGCGTGTTGTGAGGCACGATGATCCCCGGCGAAATCATCACCAAGGACGGCGATATCGAGCTCAACAAGGGCTTGCCGACCGTCACCCTGAAAGTGGCCAACAGCGGCGACCGGCCGATCCAGGTCGGCAGCCACTATCATTTCTTCGAGACCAATGAGGGGCTGAGATTCGACCGCGAGCGGGCGCGCGGCATGCGCCTCGACATCGCCGCCGGCACGGCCATGCGCTTCGAGCCCGGGCAGGAGCGCGACGTGACGCTGGTGCCGCTCGGCGGCAAGCGCGAGGTCTACGGATTCCAGCAGAAGGTGATGGGCAAGCTGTGAGACCGACTCAGTTCGACGGCTTGGCCGCGGCGTATATGACGATCTTTCCAGGATCGTCGAATTCGACGGCCAGAACATCCTGCGCAAGCACGCGCCGCGACGCGATGGCGTTGAACAGCAGTGCGTTGGCCTCGATCTCCTTGCGCAGCTCGGCAATGTCGTCCTGATGCTGTTTGAGCTTGCTCTCGATCGCTGGCGGCGGGCCGCCTTCGCTGCGCGCGGCGTCGGTGAGCAACACAATATCGACCTTGTCGAGCTTGGACGTCTTGCGCACCGTGCCGATGTTTTCACGCGTGCGATCGATCGCCGTGTTGACGTTGCGGGCTTCGGCGGTGGCGTTGGCCTCTTCCTGCTTGACCTCCGAGCCGATGATGCGGTTGACGGTCTCCGTGCTTTCGACCCCTTGCGCGTTCAGCACGGCAGCCGGACAGGCCGCCGCGAAAAGCGCCATGACGGCGACTGCTTGCAGTCGTCTTGTGGCGGAAAAGGCAGTGATCGCCATCGCTCGATCCTGAGAGAAATCGTTTCGGGACGCGGTTTAGCGCGAAAAGAACAAAACGAATCCCGCCCGACGAAGGTTCCTTTGCCGATGCAGCCGGCGGGCCGGATGCCGGCCCGCCGCAGGGTCCTGTCAGCTTGCCTTCTTGGTGATCAGGGTCAGCGCGCCATTGGGCTCCATGCTGGCGGCGACGACCTGCGCCGAGGAGAGGCCCTTGGCCTCAAGCGCGGACTTCACCTTGGGCGTCGCATCGATCGAGTTGCGCAGTTTCTGCAGGCCGTCGTCGCCGCGCTGGGCGATCACCTGGTTGACCTGCGTCTGGGTGTCCTTTGGCAGCTCCGTAATATCGACGATGTTGACGCTCTGGATCGTAGGCACCGGTTGAGCCCGGGGCTCGGCTGGAGCAGGCGCAGTCGGCGCCGGAGCAGGCTGTTGCGCGGGTTGCTGTTGAGCACTGGCGCCGCCCGCCAGCATCAGGGTGGTGGCGGTGGCGATCAATATCGTTTTGCGCATGGATTTTCCTTCCATCGATTTGGCAAACGGTCGTTTTGGGGTGACGCCCTAACCTCAACCGCCAAATGGGATCAGAAGGTGTCGGCCAGCGGGTCATTGCGTGACCATTGGATGGCGGCAATGTGCAGCCGGGCTTCAATCAAACCACATTTCGGCAAACCACATCTCGGCAAACCGCATTTCGGGAGCAATCGCTGATGGCCAGAATTACCCGCGCCGCCTATGCGCAGATGTATGGTCCGACGGTCGGCGACCGCATGCGGCTCGCCGACACCGAACTGTTCATCGAGGTCGAGAAGGATCTCACCATCCACGGCGAGGAAGTGAAATTCGGCGGCGGCAAGGTGATCCGCGACGGCATGGGCCAGAGCCAGGTTTCCAGAGCGCAAGGCGCGGTCGACACCGTCATCACCAACGCGCTGGTGGTCGATGCCAGCGCCGGCATCTTCAAGGCCGATATCGGCCTGCGCGACGGCCGCATCACGGCCATCGGCAAGGCCGGCAATCCGGATACCCAGGATGGCGTCACCATCATCATCGGCCCCGGCACCGAGATCATCGCCGGCGAAGGCAAGATCCTGACCGCTGGCGGCTTTGACGCGCATATCCATTTCATCTGCCCGCAGCAGATCGAGGAAGCGCTGATGAGCGGCATCACGACCATGCTCGGCGGCGGCACCGGCCCGGCGCACGGCACACTGGCGACAACCTGCACGCCGGGACCATGGCACATGGCCCGCATGATCCAGTCCTTCGACGCCTTCCCGATGAATATCGGCCTGTCGGGCAAGGGCAACGCTTCGCTGCCCGCAGCGCTGGAAGAAATGGTGCTGGGCGGCGCATGTTCGCTGAAGCTGCATGAGGACTGGGGCACGACGCCGGCGGCGATCGACTGCTGCCTGTCGGTCGCCGACGATTACGACGTGCAGGTGATGATCCACACCGACACGCTGAACGAATCCGGCTTCGTCGAGAACACGGTGGCGGCGATCAAGGGCCGCACCATCCACGCCTTCCACACCGAGGGCGCCGGCGGCGGCCATGCGCCTGATATCATCAAGGTCTGCGGGCTGCCCAACGTCATTCCGTCCTCGACCAATCCGACACGGCCCTACACGGTCAACACGCTGGCCGAGCATCTCGACATGCTGATGGTCTGCCATCATCTGTCGCCGTCGATCCCCGAGGACATCGCCTTTGCCGAAAGCCGCATCCGCAAGGAGACGATCGCGGCGGAAGATATCCTGCACGACATCGGCGCCTTCTCGATCATCTCATCCGACAGCCAGGCCATGGGCCGCGTCGGCGAGGTGGCGATCCGTTGTTGGCAGACGGCCGACAAGATGAAGCGCCAGCGCGGCTCGCTGCCGCAGGAAACCGGCAACAACGACAATTTCCGCGTCCGCCGCTACATCGCCAAATACACCATCAACCCGGCCATCGCGCATGGGCTGTCCAGGGACATCGGCTCGATCGCGGTCGGCAAACGCGCCGACCTGGTGCTGTGGAACCCGGCCTTCTTCGGGGTCAAGCCGGATATGGTGCTGATCGGCGGCATGATCGCCGCGGCCCCCATGGGCGACCCCAACGCCTCGATCCCGACGCCGCAGCCGATGCATTACCGGCCGATGTTCGGCGCCTATGGCAAGGCCAGGACCAATTCGTCGGTGACCTTCGTCTCCAAGGCGGCGCTCGAGTCGGGACTGCATGGCAGGCTCGGCGTCGACAAGCAGTTCGTCGCCGTCGAGAATACCCGCGGCGGCATCGGCAAGCGTTCGATGGTGCTCAACGATGCCACGCCTTATGTCGAGGTCGATCCCGAAACCTATGAGGTCCGCGCCGACGGCGAGTTGCTGACCTGCGAGCCGGCGACCGTGCTGCCGATGGCGCAGAGGTATTTTCTGTTTTGAACGTCACCCGCGCCGTCCCAAGAAGCCGTTTAAACGTGACGCGCTTTAGGGCATTATGCGCCTATGAACAGGATTGATCGCTTGAGGGCCCTCACGCCCTACGAAACGGACTTCGCGCAGTGGAGCGCCGAACAGAGCGCACTATTGCGTGAGGGCCGTCTTACCGAGCTTGATCGGGAGAACGTGGCCGAGGAGATCGAGAGCTTGGGGAGGAGCGACAGGCGAGAGATCCGCAGCCGCATGGAAGTGCTGATCGCACATCTCCTGAAATGGGAGTTCCAGCCAGGCCACAGATGCCATAGCTGGCAAGCTTCAATCACCGAACAGCGCATTTGGATCGGGAATATCATCAAGGACAGCCCGAGCCTCCGCCGCTATCCCGCGCAGATTTTCGACGAGGCATACAAAGACGCTTTGCCTGTCGCGGTAAGGGAGACGGGTCTAAGGAAATCCCACTTCACAAGCGAACCTCCCTTTACATCCAAGCAGGCGCTCGATGGACGATTTTGGCCTGGCGGACCGCTTTCGATGGACGAGTTCCTGCGAGACTGACCACATCTCCCGTTATTGCGTCCCTTGTTGATCGCCCATGGCCACCGAAATCGCCTCCGCCCACGACATCTTTCCGCATATCCGCATCGTCATGGGCATGGTGATCGGGCTTGGCGTCGCCCGCCTGCTGTCGGGGGTGGCACGCATCGTCCAGCATCCCGGCCAGTATCGGCTCTATCCCGTGCATCTGGCCTGGGTCGCCTCGGTGCTTCTGATGCTGGTGCATTTCTGGTGGTGGGAATTCGGCCTCTACGCCATCGAGACCTGGACCTTCGGCAAGTACCTGTTCATCATCTTCTATGCGATCACGCTGTTCCTGCTCTGCGCGTTTTTGTTTCCGGATTCGATGCTGGACTACACCAGCTACCAGGATTTCTTCTATTCGCGCCGGGCCTGGTTCTTCGGCCTGCTGGCGGCGACCTATCTGCTCGACGTGGTCGATACGCTTTTGAAGGGCCCGGAGCATTTCGCCCGCTTCGGCAACGAATACCTGTTCCGCACGCCGGTCTTCGTGGCGCTGTGCATCGTCGCGATCCTGGTGCGCGACCGCCGCTTCCACATCGCCTTTGTCGCGGCCGCACTCGTCTACCAGATATCGTTCATCCTGCGGCTCTTCGACACGATCGTATGACGACAGCGCCGCGCGTCTTTCCGGCGCGCAAAGGACGCTGTAGCACTTTGACAGATGCCCATTGGGATGGTGTCAGGGATCATCTAAGCTGCTCGGATCATCCAGGCTGATCGGGAAAGGCAGGTTTGCGCATGTACAAGGCCGTCGGATCGCGTGGATCCCGAGTCAGCCGCGTTCTCTGGATGCTCGAGGAACTCGGGCAGCCCTATGAATTCGTCGAGGTCAAGCTGCGTTCGCCGGAAGCCTATGCACTCAACCCTTCGGGCAAGGTGCCGATCCTCATCGACGGCGAGCTGACGGTGACGGATTCGGCGGCGATCTGCGTCTATCTTGCCGACAAGCATGCGGACAAGGGCATGGGCGCCAGTCCGGGCGTTGCCGGCCGCGCCGAGATGGATTCCTGGATGCATTTTGCCCAGAGCGAGTTTGAAGCGCCACTGTGGAACAAGCTGCGCCATCGCTTCCTGCTGCCGAAGGAAATGCGGGTCGATGTCGGTCCTGCCGCCGCTTACGATTTTGCCTCCGAGCTCAAGGCGCTGGACCGGCGATTGGGTGAGAGGCCGTTTGCATTGGGCGACCGGTTTTCGGCCGTCGACGTGCTGCTCGGCGACATGGGCGGCTGGGCCCGCGCCGGGCGGTTCCCGATCGAGTCCGAGCGCATCAACGCCTATTTCGACCGCGTGCTGGCGCGGCCCGCCCGCGCCCGAGCGCAGGCCAATGGAGGATCCATGAAATGAAGCTCGACATCCGCACCGACTTCACCAAATTTCCCCGCGCCATCTCGGTGCTGACCGCCGGCGATGCCGGAACCAGCGCGCCATCCGGCCGTGCCGTTCTTGCCCATGACGAGCGGCATCTACGCCGCCGGGCGATCGAGCTTGCCGACGGCAGCAAGGTGCTGGTCGACCTGCCCGAGCCCGTCGCCTTGAACGATGGCGACCGGCTGGTGCTGGAGGACGGCGACCAGATCGAGATCGTCGCAGCGCCGGAGGAAGTCCATGATATCCGCGCCCGCGATGGCGTGCATCTGGCCGAGCTCGCCTGGCACATCGGCAACCGCCATCTCGCCGCGAGCATCGAGGCCGGGCGCATCCTCATCCTGCGCGACCATGTCATCAAGGCGATGCTGGAGGGGCTGGGCGCCACGGTGACGGACGTCTCCGAGCCGTTCGAGCCGGTGCGCGGCGCTTACTCCGGCCATGGCGGCGGGCATGGCCACGATCACGGCCATGCGCATGCCGAGGCGCATGCCCACCGCCATGGCGAAGCGCATTCCCACTCGCACAGCGAATCGCATTCTCATTCCCACGCCGGCCACCACCACGATCATGACTGACCAGCCGTCGAACATCGCGCTGCTGCGGCTGATGGCGTGGCTGTCGCCGGCCTTTCCGGTCGGCGGCTTTTCCTACAGCCATGGTCTCGAACGCGCGGTGCATGACGGGCTGATTGCCGATGCGAAAACCCTCGCCGGCTGGCTGGAAACGCTGGTCGAGATGGGCTCGGGCTGGAACGACGCGGTGCTGTTCGCCGAGAGCTGGCGCCGTGCGCGCAACGCCGGTGACCTCGATGAAATCGCCGCACTTGCCGAAGCGCTCGCCGGCTCGCGCGAACGCCACACCGAGACCATGCTGCAAGGCGCCGCCTTCCTGAAGGCGGCGGCGGCGTGGCCCAATCCCGTGCTGGAGCGCCTGCCGGCCGAGTGCGCCTATTGTGTCGCCGTCGGCGCCATTGCCGGCGGCAACGGCATCGCGCTTCAGGACGCGCTGTCCGCCTTCCTGCAAGCCTTCTTCTCCAACCTCGTCCAGGCCGCGATCCGGCTCGGAGTCGTTGGCCAGAGCGGAGCGACCGCGCTGCTTGCCGGCTTCGAGCCGCTGGCGCTGGAAATCGCTGAACGAGCCGCGCGTTCGACATTGGATGATCTCGGTGGCTGCGCCTTTGTCTCCGACGTCATGGCGATGAAACACGAAACCCAGTATTCGCGGCTGTTCCGTTCATGATTTTTCTCGCCTTCGCGCTATCCTTCGTCCTGCTGCTGATCACGGCGCTGCATGTCTATTGGGGCATCGGCGGCATCTGGCCGGGCAAGGATGCGGCCTCCTGTGCCCGCACGGTCGTCGGCTTCCGAGGCGTCGATGAAATGCCGACGCCGTTCGCCAGTTTCGCGGTTGCGGCGTGCCTGGGTCTCGCGACACTGTGGCCGCTGGCGCTGGAAGGCGTCTTTGCCTCGCCCTTTCCCAAAGAAGGCCTCGCCGCCACCTCGCTGCTCATCGGGCTGGTGTTCCTGGGGCGCGGCATTGCCGGCTTCACGCCCTGGTGGCGGCGGCTGGCGCCGGAACAGCCTTTCGCGCGGCTCGACCTGCGCTATTACTCACCGCTGTGCCTGCTGATCGGGCTCGGCTTTGCCATCCTCGCCATCACGGAGTTTCCCGCATGACACAGAAAAATGGCCCGCTGCGCGTCGGTATTGGCGGCCCGGTCGGCTCGGGCAAGACGACGCTGACCGAAAAGCTGTGCAAGGCGCTGCGCGACGAGTTCTCGATTGCCGTGGTGACCAACGACATCTACACCAAGGAAGACGCCATGATGCTGGCGAGGCTTCAGGCACTGCCCGAGGACCGCATCATGGGTGTCGAGACCGGCGGCTGCCCGCATACCGCCATCCGCGAGGACGCCTCGATCAATCTGCAGGCGATCGCCGAGATGAACAAGAAATTCCCCGATCTCGACATCGTCTTCATCGAATCCGGCGGCGACAACCTCGCCGCCACCTTCTCGCCCGATCTTGCCGACCTGACGCTCTATGTCATCTCGGTCTGCCAGGGCGAGGAGATCCCCCGCAAGGGCGGGCCGGCGATCACCCGCTCCGATTTCCTGATCATCAACAAGAGCGACCTGGCGCCCTATGTGAACGTCAATCTCGATGTCATGGAGAGCGACGCCGGCCGCATGCGTGGCAAGCGGCCGTTCGGCTTCACCGACCTGTCGCGCGGCAAGGGGCTGCAGGAGGTGATCGATTTCATCGTCGAGCATGGCGGGCTCAGGGCCAGCACTGCTGCGAGCACGGCGGCGTAGCAAGGACATCGGCGTCGGTCCCTGCACCAAGCGAAACCGGTTGCGAGCCTCGGCTGGTCGCGGCATTCTCGCCAAAACTGGAGGATTTTCGATGAGCATCGCCCGCCTGCAAAAGGAAACGCTGACCAACCTGCCCTTCTACGAAGAGCGCGTGGATCTCGCCTGTGCCTTTCGCTGGACGGCGCGGCTCAACATGCACGAGGCGGTGGCCAATCATTTCTCGCTGGCGGTCAACGACGACGGCACGCAGTTCCTGATCAACCCCAACCAGGTGCATTTCTCGCGCATCAAGGCGAGCGACCTGCTGATGATCGACGCCAACGATCCCGGCACGCTCTCCGGCCCCAACGCGCCCGACCCGACGGCGTGGGGGCTGCATGGCGCCATCCATCGCAATGTCCGCCACGCGCGCTGCGTCATGCATGTGCATTCGATCCACGCCACGGTGCTGGCCTCGCTCGCCGACTCTCGCCTGCCGCCGATCGACCAGAATTCGGCGATGTTCTTCAACCGCCATGTCGTCGATGCCCAGTATGGCGGGCTGGCCTTCGAGGAAGAGGGCGAGCGCTGCTCGCAGCTTCTCGTCGATCCCAAGGTCCAGGTGATGGTGATGGGCAATCACGGCGTGCTGGTCATCGGCGATACGGTCGCCGACGCCTTCAACCGCATGTTCTATTTCGAGCGCGCCGCCGAGACCTACATCAAGGCGCTGTGGACCGGCCGCCCGCTGCGCACGCTGTCCGACGCGATCGCCGAGAAGGCGGCGAGCGAAATGGACGACTATCCCGGCCAGGCCGAACGCCATCTCAGCGAGCTGAAGGCGATCCTCGATGAGCAGGAACCGGTTTACCGGAATTGAGGGCGGAGGCTTCGGCGAGCGAACTAGTTTGCTGGAAGCGAGAGGGGCCGCCCCATTCGACGCGTCGGAAGCAAATTGACATGAAGATAAGAAATAAAGGCCGCAAGAAAGAATACGACGTTTATGCGATTGCGTTTTATACGCCTGACGATTGGGAGTTTAAGGATCGAGTTGTTTTCTATGTAGCCGAAGAAGGTCTTATCGGTTTAAGCGCAGAAGGATTTAAGGATGTCGAAATAATTGACCCAATATTGGGTTCAGATTTTAAGTTTCATAATATGGATCATGACAAGGGGTTCATGATGTTTTGGGACCATTTTACAGATATCAACCATCTTGCCCGCTTGATCGATCTTGACCCGGAGACCGTGGCCGCCTTTGAAAAGGCGCGGGCCGCGCGTAGCATCGGCTAGGATCGGTACTTTCGACCTGTTGCGGCGCGCTCAGAGTCCCAACTGAGCCCGCAATTCCGCGGCGCTGTTGATGACGACTGCGCCCGGCGGTCCTTCCATCGGCTTTTCCGGCCAGAAGATCGTCTTCATGCCTGCAGCCAGCCCCGCCATGGCGCCCGGCCAGCTGTCGTCGATCGCTATCGCTTGCGCCGGATCGACATCGGCGAGATAGGCGGCGCGCAGGAACGGTTCGGCGTGCGGCTTGCCTTCCCGCACGTCGTTGCGGCTGATCGTCTTCATGCCGGGATAGGTCAGCCCGACCATGCGCAGATTGGCGTCGACGATCATCCGGTCCGAATTCGACACCACGGCTTGCGCCACGCCTCTTGCCCGCAACTCGTTGAAGATCTCGATCGCGCCGGGGCGCGGCTGCAAGCGCTCGACCAGCGGCAGGTAGTGCTCGTATTTGCGGATGATCCAGTCGTCGAAAGGCAGGTCGAGGCCGAACTCGTCGCGCATCATCTCATAGACCGGCCAGGCGGCGACACCGAGCACCCGCTCATGCAGGTCGGCCGGCGGCACGAGGCCGACATTGCGCATCGCCGCCACGAGAGCGGCCTCGTGCAGCGGTTCGCTGTCGACCAGCGTGCCGTCCATATCCCAGAAAACCGCCTTCGGTGTCATGCAGCGCTCCTTTTTGCGATCCCTTAAAGGGTTTGCACCGGGAGATAAACCTTCGCGACCGCGGAACGTGCCGCCTTTCGGGACCGCAACCGGGCTTCTTTCCCGACGCGGACATCGCGGGAGGAGAAAAACTTAGCCGCGCATATGTTGCCGGCTGCAAGCAATTGCCCTCGAGATTGACAATTGCGCATCGGGCTGTTCCCTGCAAGAGTAGAAGCGGACCGCTCTCATGACCGGCGGTTTGCGGAGGCAGGACGTGAATACCCGGCAGGATGGCGGCAGCAGCAACAGGCTGGACGACGCGGCGCGTGCCGGCTGGCTTTATTATGTTGCCGGCAACACGCAGGACCAGATCGCCGCCACACTCGGCATTTCGCGGCAGACGGCGCAGCGGCTGGTGTCGCTGGCGGTGTCGGAAGGCTTGATCAAGGTCCGTGTCGACCATCCGATCGCCAACTGCCTCGATCTGGCGGCGCGGTTGAGATCGCGTTTCGCGCTCGATCTGGTCGAGGTGGTGCCGAGCGATCCCAATTCATCCTCCACCACCATTGGCATCGCCGAGGCGGCCGCCGCCGAGATCGAGCGGCGGCTGCGCTCGCCGACGCCGATCGTCATGGCGATCGGCACCGGGCGCACGCTGAAAGCGGCGATCGAGCAGCTGCCGCCGATGGAATGCCCGCAGCACAAGGTGGTGTCCTTGACCGGCAACATCTCGCCGGACGGTTCGGCCGCCTTCTACAACGTCATCTTCACCATGGCCGACAGGGTCAAGGCACGGTCCTTCCCGATGCCGCTGCCGGTCATCGCCTCTTCGCCGGAGGAGCGCGAGATGCTGCTCAACCAGCCGATGATCCAGCCGACGCTGGCGCTGGCCGCCGAGGCCGACGTCACCTTCATCGGCATTGGCGATCTCGGCCCCAAGGCGCCGCTCTACGAGGATGGCTTCATTTCGGAGAGCGAATTGAAGGCGCTGCAGAAGGCCGGCGGCATCGCCGAAATCGTCGGCTGGGTGTTCGACCGCGAAGGCCGGATGATCGAGGGCATCACCAACGACCGGGTGTCGTCGGCTTCGCTGCCATCGCGCGAAAAATCGCTGGTGATCGCACTGGCGATGGGCGAACGAAAACTGCCGGGCATCCTGGCGGCCGCCAACCGGCGGCTGATCAACGGCCTCATCACCGACGAGCGGACCGCCGCCGCCCTGCTGGCCGCCATCTGATCCGAACCCTGTTGCTTGCTGAATGGAGCCGCGTCGCGGCTGATTTGGGATAAAGTCAGACAGGCTATTTGCCCCGCCCGAAGGGGTCGTTGCCATCAAGGAAACCAAGGTCGCGCTGCAGATGCGGCGACAGGTCCCTGATGTCGAGATGTGCCTTCTTTCTTATCGCAAACCAGCCAAATCCGTCCGTGAGCCACGAAATCCAGCGATGATCCGGGGCGGGAGCGCACTTTTGCTGAGCCATGGTCATGATCGTCAACCTCCGTTATCCTGAACCCGAATGACGGGTTGACCCTGAATGTCGGTCTTGCCGGCCGCCTTTGCCAATCGAACATCTGTTATGGCCCATAAGGAGGCCTTATGCCGGACCTCAGCTCTCCACAGCTTTCGCAACTCCCACCGCTGCAGGCGATCCGGGTCTTCGAAGCGGTGGCGCGGCATCTTTCCTTCACCAAGGCCGCCGTGGAGCTCGCCATGACGCAGGCAGCGGTCAGCTATCAGATCAAGGTGCTGGAGGAGCGCGTCGGCTCACCACTGTTCCTGCGCCGGCCACGGCAGATTGTACTGACCGAGGCCGGACAGCGCCTTGCGCCGGCGGTCAGCGAGGCCTTCGCCATTCTTGGCCAGGCCTACGCCGCGGCGCGTGGCGGCGCCGACGGGTTGCTGTGCGTCACAACGGTGCTGACCTTTGCCTCGAACTGGCTGGCGCACCATCTGGGCTCGTTCCAGATCGCTCATCCGGCACTTGCCGTGCGGCTGGAAACGTCGAGCCGCCTGACGGACTTCGCCCGCGAGGATGTCGATCTTGCCATCCGCTCCGGCAGCGGCAAATGGCCGGGCCTGGAAGCCCACAAGCTGCTCGATGCCGATTTCACGCCGATGCTGAGCCCAAAACTCGCGGCGAGCATCGGCGGCGTCAACGAACCGGCCGACCTGTTGCGGCTGCCGATCCTCGATCCCGGCGACATCTGGTGGACGGAGTGGTTTTCGGCGGCCGGCGTACACTCGCACGACCTTGCCAGACGGCCCGGCAGCAGCATGGGGGCGCAGGCCTATGAGGCCAATGCGGCCATCGCCGGCCATGGCGTGGCGATCCTGACCAGGGCGCTGTTCAAGGCTGAACTGGCCGACGGACGGCTGATCCAGCCTTTCGACCTGGTCGGTGACGATGGCCACGCCTATTGGCTGGTCTATCCCCAGGCACGCCGCAACGTGCCGAAGATCCGCGCCTTCCGCGACTGGCTGCTGGCCGAAATCGCCTGCTGAGAGGCAAGCCCTCCGACAACCAATCCTGCCGACTCTCTCGTCCGGTCGCCTGAATATCCGGCGACCGGCGCGGTTTGTCTTGGCAATTTCCGCGCATTTCATTGTCCGCCGACATCACCGATGTGCTGCGCTGCAGCATCGAATCCGGCTTGACATAATTAACGCCAAGTGAGTAATTGCTCATAGCCAAGGCAAATGCTCATCTTGGTTTATGGGAGGAATTTGATGAAACTTCGCACGCTCACCCTGGGCTTGTTGTCGGCCAGCGCTCTTGCGTTCACCGCACATGCCGAATCCATCACCATCGCCACCGTCAACAATGGCGATATGGTCCGCATGCAAAAGCTGACGGAAGACTTCACCAAGGCTAACCCCGACATCCAGCTCAACTGGGTCACGCTTGAAGAGAACGTGCTGCGCGAGCGTGTGACCACCGACATCGCCACCAAGGGCGGCCAGTATGACGTGATGACCATCGGCACCTATGAAGTTCCGATCTGGGCCAAGCAGAGCTGGCTTCTGCCGCTCGACAAGCTCGGCGACGACTACGACGTCAAGGATATCATCCCGGCCATCGCCGGCGGCCTTTCGGTCGACGGCAAGCTCTATGCCGCGCCGTTCTACGGCGAAAGCTCCTTCGTCATGTACCGCAAGGACCTGATGGACAAGGCCGGGCTGAAGATGCCCGATGCGCCGACCTGGGACTTCATCAAGCAGGCCGCCGACAAGATGACCGACCGCGCCAATGGCGTGAACGGCATCTGCCTGCGCGGCAAGGCCGGCTGGGGCGAGAACATGGCCTTCCTGACCGCCATGTCGAACTCCTTCGGCGCGCGCTGGTTCGACGAGAACTGGAAGCCGCAGTTCGACCAGCCGGAATGGAAGAACACGCTGCAGTTCTATGTCGACCTGATGAAGGCCGACGGCCCCGACGGCGCGTCCTCCAACGGCTTCAACGAAAACCTGGCGCTGTTCCAGCAGGGCAAGTGCGGCATGTGGATCGACGCCACCGTCGCCGCATCCTTCGTTTCGGACCCGAAGAACTCGACCGTCGCCGACAAGGTCGGCTATGCGCTGGCGCCCGACAATGGCCTTGGCAAGCGCGGCAACTGGCTGTGGGCCTGGTCGCTGGCCATTCCCGCCGGCACGCAAAAGGCAGATGCCGCCGAGAAGTTCGTTTCCTGGGCAACCAGCAAGCACTATGCCGAACTGGTCGCGTCAAAGGAAGGCTGGGCCAACGTTCCTCCGGGCACGCGTTCCTCGCTCTACGCCAATGCCGAGTACCAGAAGGCGGCTCCGTTCGCCAAGATGACGCTGGACTCGATCAATGCCGCCGACCCGACGCATCCGACCGTCAAGCCGGTGCCCTATGTCGGCGTTCAGTTCGTCGCCATCCCTGAATTCCAGGGGCTTGGCACCACCGTCGGCCAGCTCTTCTCGGCGGCTCTTGCCGGCCAGTCGAGCGTCGACGATGCCTTGAAGCAGGCCCAGGACGCTGCCACCGCGGCAATGACCGAAGGCGGGTATATCAAGTAGGCTCCTCCCGGTGCCGAATGCCGGTCGCCTCCTGACCGGCAACGGCCGCCCGAGTCCCAGTTCGGGCGGCCGCCTTTAACGCCTTTTGAAAATTCAGTCTGACCATTGAAGGGTGACCGTCATGGCTACTCAGCAGACCCGTTCGCTTGCCCGCTTCATGATGGCGCCATCCGTCGTGCTGCTGCTGGTCTGGATGGCTATTCCACTGGCGCTCACACTGTGGTTCTCCTTCCAGCAGTTCAACCCGCTCAATCCGATCCACGACGGTTTCGTTGGTTTCTCGAACTACGCGCTGTTCTGGTCCAATCCAGCCTTCCTGCAATCGATCCTCAACACGCTTACGCTGGTGATCAGCGTGCTGTTGATCACGGTGATCGGCGGCATCCTGCTGGCGCTGCTGATCGATCAGCCGATGTGGGGACAAGGCATTGTCCGCATCCTCGTCATCTCGCCGTTCTTCGTCATGCCGCCGGTGGCCGCATTGGTCTGGAAGAACATGATCATGCATCCGCAATACGGGGTCTTTGCCGACATCGCGCGCTTCTTCGGCGCCCAGCCGATCGACTGGTTCGGGCAGCATCCGATGACGGCGATCATCATCATCGTCGCCTGGCAGTGGCTGCCTTTCGCGACGCTGATCCTCTTGACCGCGCTGCAGTCGCTCGACGGTGAGCAAAAGGAAGCCGCCGAGATGGACGGCGCCGGCTTCATCAGCCGCTTCATCTATCTGACGCTGCCGCACATGTCGCGCGCCATCACCGTCGTCATCCTGATCCAGACGATCTTCCTTCTGTCAGTCTATGCCGAAATCCTCGTCACCACCAATGGTGGCCCTGGATACGCCTCCACCAACCTGCCTTTCCTGGTCTACCAGAAGGCCCTGCTGGAGTTCAAAATCGGCCAGGCATCCGCAGGCGGTGTGATCGCCGTCATTCTCGCCAACATCGTTGCCTTCTTCGCCATGCGCGCCGTCGGCAAGAACCTGGACAAGTAAGGGAGGATTGAGATGGCACGTGCAGTCACCACCCAGCACAAGACAATCGCGACCGTTGCCGCCTGGATCGTCGCGCTGCTGATCTTCTTCCCGATCCTCTATACGATCATCACCTCGTTCAAGTCGGAACAGGAGGCGATCCAGGGCTTCAACCTGTTCCCGTCAGGGACGTTCGAGAGCTATTCCGAGGTTCAGGCGCAGAGCGGCTACTTCAAGTTCTTCTTCAACTCGGTGCTGCTCTCGGTCGGCTCGACCATCCTGGCCCTGCTGGTCGCCGTTCCGGCCGCATGGTCGATGGCATTCTCGCCGACCAAGCGGACCAAGGACATCCTGATGTGGATGCTGTCCACCAAGATGATGCCGGCGGTCGCCGTGCTGTTCCCGATCTACCTGATCTTCCGCAACTTTGGGCTGCTCGACAGCCGCATCGGCCTGATGGTCATGCTGATGCTGATCAACCTGCCGATCGTGGTGTGGATGCTCTACACCTACTTCCGCGAAATCCCGGGCGAGATCCTGGAGGCGGCGCGCATGGACGGCGCTTCGCTGTGGAACGAGATCATCTATGTTCTGACGCCGATGGCGGTGCCGGGCATCGCCTCGACCATGCTGTTGAACATCATCCTGGCCTGGAACGAAGCGTTCTGGACGATCCGGCTGACCACCACGGAAGCAGCCCCCTTGACCGCCTTCATCAGTTCGTTCTCCAGCCCGCAAGGCCTGTTCTGGGCCAAGCTTTCGGCCGCCTCGACGCTGGCCATCGCGCCGATCCTGATCATGGGCTGGTTCAGCCAGAAGCAGCTGGTGCGCGGCCTGACCTTCGGCGCAGTCAAATAATGGGTGGTGCGGTTCAGTAACGGAAATTGCCCGAAGCAATCGGCAGAAGTAACCCCTCGGGGAGGAAACCATGGGAAACATCACGCTCAAGAACGTCTCCAAATCCTTTGGATCGACGTCCATCATCCCCGGCCTCGACCTGGTGATCGAAAATGGCGAGTTCGTCGTCTTCGTCGGCCCATCGGGTTGCGGCAAGTCAACGTTGCTGCGCCTGATCGCCGGGCTGGAGGACACCAGCGGCGGCACCATCAACATCGACGGCCGCGACGTCACCGGTGAAGCGCCGGCCAAGCGCAAGCTGGCCATGGTGTTCCAGTCCTACGCGCTCTATCCGCATATGACGGTGGCCAAGAACATCGCCTTCCCTCTGAAGATGGCAGGCGAAGACCAGGCGACCATCGACAGGAAGGTGAAGGACGCGGCGCGCGTGCTGAACCTGACCAACTATCTCGAACGCCGCCCCGGCCAGCTTTCAGGCGGCCAGCGCCAGCGCGTCGCCATCGGCCGTGCCATCGTGCGCCAGCCCTCGGCCTTCCTGTTCGACGAGCCGCTGTCCAACCTCGACGCCGCCCTGCGCGGCACCATGCGGCTGGAGATCAGCGAGCTGCATCATCAGCTCAAGACGACCATGATCTACGTCACCCACGACCAGGTCGAAGCCATGACCATGGCCGACAAGATCGTCGTGCTGAACGCCGGCAACATCGAGCAGGTCGGTTCGCCGATGGAACTCTACAAGACGCCGCGCAACCTGTTCGTCGCCGGCTTCATCGGCTCGCCGAAGATGAACCTGATCGAAGGGGCGCCGGCATCCAAATACAGCGCCAAGACCATCGGTATCCGCCCCGAGCACATGGAGATCTCGACCACGGCGGGTGAATGGAAAGCCACGGTCGGCGTTGCCGAGCATCTCGGCTCCGACACCTTCCTGCATGTCCAGGCCGATGGCGTAGGTCCGTTGACGGTGCGCGCCGACGGCGAACTCGCCGTCCATCACGGCGATACCATCTATCTGACGCCCGACAAGGCCAAGCTGCATCGCTTCGGCGCCGACGGGAAGGCGATGTGAGCATGCGCCTGGCCGGCAAATCCGCGCTGATCACGGGCTCGGCCCGTGGCATCGGCAGGGCCTTCGCCGAAGCCTATGCCGGCGAAGGCGCCACCGTTGCCATCGCCGACATCAATCTCGAGGCTGCGCACAAGACTGCCGCCGAGATCGGCAGCAAGGCCTATGCGGTCAAGCTCGACGTCACCGACCTCGCCTCCATCGAGGCGGCGGTGAAAGCAGTCGAGACGAAGACCGGTGGCCTCGATATCCTGATCAACAACGCCGCTCTGTTCGATCTGGCACCGATCGTCGAGATCACCAAGGCAAGCTACGACAGGCTGTTTTCCGTCAATGTCGCCGGCACGCTGTTCATGCTGCAGGCCGCCGCCCGCTCGATGATCGCGCGGGGCAAGGGCGGCAGGATCATCAACATGGCGAGCCAGGCCGGGCGGCGCGGCGAGGCGCTGGTCGGCGTCTATTGCGCCACCAAGGCCGCCGTCATCTCGCTGACCCAGTCGGCGGGGCTCGACCTGATCAAGCACCGCATCAACGTCAACGCGATTGCCCCCGGCGTCGTCGACGGCGAGCACTGGGATCACGTCGATTCGCTGTTTGCCAAGTATGAAAACCGGCCGAAGGGCGAGAAGAAGAAACTGGTCGGCGAGGCGGTGCCGTATGGCCGCATGGGCACGGCACAGGACCTCACCGGCATGGCGGTTTTTCTCGCCAGCAGCGATGCCGAATACATCGTCGCCCAGACCTACAATGTCGATGGCGGCCAGTGGATGAGTTGAGGGCGGGGACGGCCTCTGCTCCTCGTCCCTCCGCGGGGAGCAGAGGCCGACATCAAAGGGCGCATCGATCTCGGAAGGATATGTGGTGCCACCCTAACTCTCTCACCGTGAAAGACCGGGAGAGAGGGGAGTAACGAAGGCCGAAGCCCGGCCAAAGGGTAAACAGATGACCGTGAAACTCTCGTCTTCGAACCTCGCCAAGCTGCCCGCCAAGGTCGCCGGTCCAAAATATGATCGCGCGGCACTGAAACCCGGCATCGTGCATTTCGGCGTCGGCAATTTCCACCGCTCGCATCAGGCCGTCTATCTCGACGACCTGTTCAATTCCGGCATCGGCCATGACTGGGCTCTGGTCGGCGCCGGCGTGTTCGAGGGCGAGAAGATCGGCCGCGCCAAACTGGAAGAGCAGGACTGGCTGACCACGGTGGTCGAGCAGGATAGCGGCCATATGAGTGCGCGCGTCACCGGCGCCATGATCGACTTCCTGATGCCGGGCGATGCGGCCGGCATCATCGAACGCCTCGCCGACCCGGCGATCAAGATCGTCTCGCTGACCATCACCGAAGGCGGCTACTTCATCGACCCGGCTTCCGGCGTGTTCAACCCGACCCATCCCGACATCGTCGCCGACGCGCAGCCGGGCGCCACGCCGAAAACGGTGTTCGGCATCATTCTCGCTGGCTTGGTTCGCCGCCGTGACGAGGGCACCGTGCCGTTTACCGTCATGTCCTGCGACAACATTCCTCACAATGGCCATGTCACTTCCGACGGCGTCATCGGCCTTGCCCGGCTGATCGACGAGGATCTGGCGAACTGGGTCAGCGAGCATGTCGCCTTTCCAAATGGCATGGTCGATCGCATCACGCCGGCCACCACGGACCGCGAACGCGGCATTCTGGCCAGCGAGTTCGGGCTGGAGGACAACTGGCCGGTGTTTTGCGAGCCGTTCCGGCAATGGGTGCTGGAGGACCATTTCACCGACGGCCGTCCGCCGCTGGAGAAGGTCGGCGTGCAGTTCGTCAGGGATGTCGCGCCCTACGAGCTGATGAAGATCCGTATCCTCAATGGCGGCCATGCCACGATCGCCTATCCGGCCGGTCTGATGGACATCCATTTCGTCCATGAGGCGATGCACGAGCCGCTGGTGCGCGGCTTTCTCGACAAGCTCGAGCACGACGAGATCATTCCGACCGTGCCGCCGGTGCCGGACACGGTGCTGGAGGATTACTACCAGCTCATCGAGAGCCGCTTCTCCAATCCCAAGATCGGCGACACCGTGCGGCGGCTCTGCCTCGACGGCTCCAACCGCCAGCCCAAATTCATCATCCCGACCATCGCCGACCGGCTGAAGGCCGGAAAAGGCGTCGTCGGCCTGGCGCTGGAATCCGCCCTGTGGTGCCGCTACTGCTTCGGCACCACGGACAGCGGCGCCGTCACCGAGCCCAACGACCCGAGCTGGGACCGGCTGCAGGCGACGGCAAAGGCGGCAAAGGACGCGCCCGCCGCCTGGCTCGCCATGGAGGACATCTATGGCGATGTCGGCCGCGCCACGGCGTTTGTCGGGGCCTTCGCCCATGCGCTCAACGTGCTGTGGGCGAATGGCACGCGCGCGACTTTGACGCGCTACCTCGCCGGCGAGCTCTGAGACCATTCGACGCCATGACGCCTGAACTGGTCATCTTCGACTGCGATGGCGTGCTGGTCGACAGCGAGGCGCTCTCCGTCGCGGCGCTGCTCGGCATGATCAAACTCGCCGGCGGCAGCGTCAGTGAGGACACCGCCTACGAGCACTTCCTCGGCAAAAGCATGAAAAGCGTGCGCGAGATCCTCGGCCGCGACTTCGGACTTGATATCACCGACGGCCATCTGACCGACATGCGCGTCGAGCTGATGCGCAGGTTTCGCGAAGAGCTGAAGCCAATCCCTGGCGTCAAGGAGATGCTGCCGAGGCTTGGGCTGCCGTTCTGTGTCGCGTCCTCGGGCACGCTCGACCGCATCCGCTACGCGCTCGACGTCACCGGATTGCTTGGGCTGATGGAGCCGCATCTGTTCAGCGCCGGCATGGTGACCAGGGGAAAGCCCGCGCCGGATTTGTTCCTGCATGCCGCCGCCAGCATGCGCGCGCATCCGCGCAAATGCCTCGTCGTCGAGGACAGCCCGGCCGGCATCGCCGCTGCGCGGGCAGCGGGCATGCGGGTCTTTGCCTTCACCGGCGGCTCGCATGCCGGCAATCCGACATTGACAGCGCGGCTTGCGTCGAGTGAACCGGACTTTATATTCGCTGACATGCTGCAATTGCCCGATCTGATTGCAGGCCTGGGAGCGAGAGTAAGAGCATCTTGACGAAACAGTTCGTTTGCGCGGTCGATGTCGGCACCGGGAGCGCTCGCGCGGGCATTCTCGATTCCAGCGGCACCTTGCGCGGCCGCGCCGAGCGGCCGATCGCCATGAACCAGCCGAAGCCCGATCACGCCGAGCATGATTCGCTCGATATCTGGTCGGCTGTCTGCGCTGCCGTGCGCGCAGCGCGGGAAAAAGCCGGCGTCGCGGCCGAGGATGTGGTCGGCATCTCCTTCGACGCCACCTGTTCGCTGGTGGTGCGCGACAGGCAAGGTGGCCAGCTCAGCGTCTCGGTCAGCGGCGACGGGCGCTGGGACACCATCGTCTGGCTCGACCACCGCGCCATCGCCGAGGCCGACGAATGCACGGCAAGCGGCCATGCGGTGCTCGACTATATCGGCGGCGTCATGTCGCCGGAAATGGCGACGCCGAAGCTGATGTGGCTGAAGCGCAACCTGCCGAAAAGCTGGAATGAAGCCGGCTACTTATTTGACCTCACCGACTTCCTGACCTGGCAGGCGACCGGCTCGCTGGCCCGTTCGCAATGCACGCTGACCGCCAAATGGACCTATCTGGCCCATGAAGAGACCGGTTGGCGCCGCGATTTCTTCGAACTCGTCGGCCTCGCCGATCTCTTCGAGCACGGCAACCTGCCCGAAAGGGCCAGTCCGGTCGGCGCCGACATTGGCCCGCTGACTGCCCAGGCGGCGTCCGACCTTGGCTTGAGCGAAAAATGCCGGGTCGGCGCCGGCGTCATCGATGCCTATGCGGGCGCGCTTGGCGTGCTCGGCGGCTTTGCCGGCGACGAACAGGACATCGGCCGGCACCTGGCGCTGATCGCCGGCACGTCGAGCTGCGTCATGGCAATGTCGCCCGATCCACAACCTTTCGCCGGCGTCTGGGGCCCCTATTACGGCGCGGCGCTGCCGAGGCTGTGGCTGTCGGAAGGCGGGCAATCGGCCACCGGCGCGCTGCTTGACCATATCATCCGCTGGCACGGCGCCGGCGGCGAGCCGGACGCCGCCATGCATGCCAAGATCGCGCGGCGTGTCGCCGAACTGCGCGCCGCCGAGGGAGAAAATCTGGCCGCGAGGCTGCATGTGCTGCCGGATTTCCACGGCAACCGTTCGCCGCTCGCCGATCCGCACGCCGTCGGCGTGGTCAGCGGGCTGACGCTGGACTCCTCCTTCGACAGCCTGTGCAAGCTCTACTGGCGCACCGCCGTCGGCATCGCGCTCGGCGTGCGCCACGTGCTGGAGGCGCTGAACGAGAATGGCTACCTCATCGACACGCTGCATGTCACCGGCGGCCACACCAAGAACCCGCTGCTGATGGAACTCTATGCCGACGCCACCGGCTGCACGGTGATCGAGCCGCTGGCCGACGAGGCGGTGCTGCTCGGCACCGGCATGGTCGCGGCGACCGCCGCCGGGCTTTTCCCCGACCTCAACGCCGCCTGCGTTGCCATGCAGCAGGGCGGCAGAAAGCGCGCCTCGAACCCGAAATCGGCCGGGCGTTTCGACCGCGATTACAGGATTTTCCTGGAGATGCACCGGCAGCGGCAGATGCTGGACGCGATCCGGTAGAGCTATCGTCTCAGCAGAGACACGCCGGATTTGGCATCGAACAGATGAAGGCTCGGCTCATCGACGGTGTAGCAGACATGGCTGTTGACGGCCGGGCATTCGCGGGTCGGCACCAGCGCGCTGATTTCCTTGCCGCCGGAACCGAAGATCACCAGCGCATCGTTGCCATGAAACTCGATGAGGTCGGCCGTGCCTTTCAGAAGGTTGCCGGCGTCAGGGCCAGCGGTCTTCAGGTCCGGAGGCCGGACGCCAAGCACCGCGCTGTCGACGCCCTGGAGCGCGAAGCGTGAACCGTCGATAGAAAAAACCGCGCCGGCACTCCTGAGCATCCAGCGGTCCTGACTTCGCTCGACGGCGACGTCGATGAAATTCATGTTCGGCGTTCCAATGAACCCGGCGACGAACAGATTGCCTGGCCGCTCGTAGATTTCCGCCGGCGAGCCGATCTGCTCGATCCTGCCGTCGCGCAGCAGCACGATGCGGTCAGCGAGCGTCATCGCCTCCAGCTGGTCGTGGGTGACGTAGACGGTGGTCGTCTTCAACGACTGGTGCAGCCGGGCGATCTCGATGCGCATGTGGTTGCGCAGCTTGGCATCCAGATTGGACAGCGGCTCGTCGAACAGGAAGACCTTCGGCGTCTTGATCATGGCGCGGGCAATCGCCACGCGCTGCTGCTGGCCGCCGGACAGTGCGGACGGCTTGCGGCCGAGATAAGGGTCCAGGCCCAGCGTCTTCGAAACCGCTTCGACGCGCTGTTGTATTTCAGCCATTGGCACCTTCTGCCGCTTCAGGCCGAAGGCGATGTTGTCGAAGATCGTCATATGCGGGTAGAGCGCATAGTTCTGGAACACCATGGCAATGCCGCGATCACCCGGGTCGAGGTCATTGACCACCTTGCCGCCGATCGAGACCTCGCCGCCGCTGATATCCTCCAGCCCCGCCAGCATGCGCAGCAAGGTCGACTTGCCGCAGCCGGAAGGCCCCAGGAAGACGACGAATTCGTGCTCCTCGATGCTCAGATTGAGGTCGCGGATAACGGTCGTGGCGCCATAGGATTTCTCGACATGGGAGCAGGTAATCGCGGACATGGTCAGCCCTTCTCGTCGGAGATCAGGATCTGCAGCTTGACGTCTTCCGGGTGCGCCGCCGCCGCGCGCTCGAAAGCCTCGATGCTGTCGCTGAAAGGATAGGTGCCGGTGATCAGCGGATTGAGGTCAACCTTGCCGGATCCGATCAATTGCAGGGCACGGTCGAAGATATTGGCGTAGCGGAACACCGTCTCGATCCGCACTTCCTTCGATATGGCCGCCGGCACGTTGAGTGCCACCGGCTCCACCGGCAGCCCGACAAGGACCACCGCGCCGCCGGGGCGCACGACATCGAACAGGTTGGTGAACGCCTTCGGGCTGCCGCTGGCCTCGAAGACAATGTCCGCCCCCCAATTGCCGGTGACCGCCGCAACCGCATCGACCAGTGACTGCTCGCCGATATTGACCGGCACGATGCCCGGATAGCGCGCCGCAATTTCGAGCTTGGGGGCGGAGAAGTCGGAAATCAGCACCTTCGAGCAGCCGCCGGCCAGGGCAGCCAGCGCAATCATGATGCCGATCGGGCCGCAGCCGACGACAACCGCCACGTCGCCGGGAACGATGCGGGCGCGGGCGGCGGCCTGCATGCCGATGGCAAAGGGTTCGACCATCGCCCCTTCGGCGAAGGAGACGTTGTCCGGCAGCCTGTAAGTGAACGCGGCGGGATGGACGGCTTGCGGCGCAAGAATGCCGTGAACCGGCGGCGTTGCCCAGAAGCTGACATCCGGGTCGACATTGTAGATGCCGAGTTTTGTCGCGCGTGAGGACAGGTTCGGCACGCCCGGCTCCATGCAGACGCGGTCGCCGACCTTCAGCGTCCTGACATTGGCGCCGATTTCGACGATCGTTCCGGACGCTTCATGGCCAAGCACCATCGGCGCGCGCACGACGTAACTGCCGATGGCGCCATGGGTGTAATAGTGCACGTCGCTGCCGCAGACACCGACCGTGTGGATGGCGATCCTGACGTCGTCCGGCCTGACGTCGAGCGGCAGCGCGATTTCGCGCAGCGCCAGTTCGCCCTTTTTCTCAAGCACCAATGCCCGCATCGTGTCGTCCTCGCTTCAAGTCTTTTTTTGCCGGAAAACGGAATTCAGGAAGCCGCTGAGCACGCCGAGGAACAGCAGCGGCGGCAGCGACAACAGCACGACCGAGGCGTTGAGGATCCCCCACGGCACGTTCATGCCTTGCTGGGACAACTCGGATGCGACGATCGGCAAGGTCTTGGCGTTCGAGCTGGACAGCATCAGCGCGATCAGGAACTCGTTCCAGACCAACACGAAGCTGAAGGCGACCGCACCGATCAGCGACCGCGCCGCGACCGGCAGGGCGATCCGCCAGAACACCGAATAGGCGCCGTAGCCGTCGACGAAGGCGGCCTCCTCGACCTCCTTCGGCACGCTCTGGAAGGCGGGAATGGCCAGCCACATGATCACCGAGATGGTGAGCAGCGAATAGGTGACGATCAGCGCCGCCAGCGTATCGTAGAGCCCGAGCTGCAGCCAGATCACCATCAGCGGGATGGCCACCGCCACCGGCGGCAGGAAGCGCAGCGACAGCACGAAGAACTGGATGTCGCCGGCCCAGCGATTGGGATAGCGCGCCACCGCATAGGCGGCCGGCAGGCCGAGCACCACGCCGATCAGCACCGCGACGCCGCAGGCGATGACCGAGTTGTAGAGGCCGGTCATGACGCTGTCGCGGCCGATGATATAGCTGATGTTGGCAAGTGTCGGCGTGAACACCAGACGCGGCACGCGGGTGATGATGTCGACATTGTTCTTCAGCGAATTGAGCGCCGTCCACAGCAGCGGAAACACGGCCATGAAGCCGGCCAATGCCAGGACGGTCTTGCCGATCAGGCGGCCCAGCCTCATGCCTGCACCCGCTTCCACAGCATGGTGAAGGTGATGACGGTGGCAATCATCATCAGCACGGCCATCGCCGAGGCGTAGGACACCTTGCCCGACTCGATGAAGCCTTGCGAAAACGCATACATGTCGAGCGTCTCGGTCGCCACGCCAGGCCCGCCGCGGGTCATCACATAGATCAGGTCGAAGGAACGCAGCGACTCGATCATCTTGACGAACATCAGGCTGACCAGCGGCGCCTTCAGCATCGGCAAGGTGACATAGGCGTGGATCTGCCAGCGCCTGGCGTGGTCGAGCCGCGCCGCCTCGATCGGCTGCGGCGGCAGCGTTTCCAGGAGCTTCAGCACGATGACGGCGAAGAACAGGCCCCATTGCCAGACATCGACCGAGGCGACGGCGAACAGCGCCGTCGACGGCTTGGACAGCGGGTCGAAGATCAGCCCGCCGGTCAGCAGCCGGTAGGGATAGGTGGCGATGCCGTAGAGCGGGTGGTAGGCGAACTTCCAGACGAAGGCCGCCGAGACGCGCGGCAGCAAAACCGGGATGATGAACAGCAGGCAGTAGATGTTGCGCAGGCGCGGCGACGCGACCTCGAACATCAGCACCCCCAGTCCGATGGCCACGGCCATCGTCGCCGCAACGGTGACGATCTCCCACTTCACCGACACCCAGACGGCGTTGAGAAAGCGGCGGTCGAAGAACAGGTCGTAGAAATTCGAGAGCCAGACATAGGAATAGGTCGCGGAACTCAGCTCGCGGTTCTGCAGGGCGATGACGATCGCGTAGAGCGTCGGCACCATCGACAGGATCAAAAGGATGACGAGCGTCGGCACGACGAAGGCGACCGGCAAGGATGAGCGTCGAGGCATTGGTCAGGCCTCGCTGTATTCGAACATGGCTGGATCCTCGCGTGGAGATGCTTCAGGCGGCGCTAGACTAGGCCTTCCCGCGACGCACGGGTCCCGGCATTCGACCGAATGCCGTGGGCCGTGCGCCGCAAGAGGGAGGCTGCTACTTCTTCGCCAATTCGTTGGCGTAGGCTTCAAGTTCGTTGAGGCCGCCCTTGATGTCGGTGCGGGTGCCGGTGACCAGTTCCTCGAGGATGATGCCCCAGCGGTCGCCGAGGTCCGGCCAGCGCGGATCCTGCCAGAAGTTGACCGCCGTGACCTTGCCGGTCTCGGCCAGAGCCTGGCCAAGATCGGCGCCGTAGATATCGGCGAATTCCTTGCTGGACAGGATGCTGGTGCGGTTCAGCTCACCGAACTGGTGCGCGTCGAGCCGGCGCTTCTCGTTCTCCTTCGACGTCGCCCAGGCGATGAACAGGCCGGCGCATTTCTTCGAAGCGTCGTCGGCATTGGCCTTCGCCGCAATGGCAAGGCCATGGCCGTAGCCACCACCGGTGAGCGGCGCCGGCGGCGGCAGGAAGCCGATCTTGCCGACCACCTGCGAGGTCTTGGGATCGACCGACATGCCCGACAACGGCGTCGATTCGACGAGGATCGCCACCTGGCCCGACAGGAACGCACCGGTCGATTCATCCCAGCTGCCGGTCTGCGTGCCGGGCGCCGAATCCTTGAACAGCTTCAGATAGGTCTCGGTCGCCTTGACCGCGGCGTCCGAATTGAAGACCGGCTTGTCGCCGTCGAACCACTGGCCGCCATAGGCCTTGAAGAAGGGCATCCAGCGCCAGACATTGGCGCCCGAACCGCGTGCGCCGCGCAAGGCGATGCCATACATGCCCTTGTCCGGATTGGTCAGCTTCGGCACGTCGGCGATCAGCTCGTCCAGCGTCTTCGGTGGCTGGATTCCGGCCGCCTCCAGGACATCCTTGCGGTAGACCATCAGGTCGCCGCCGCCGGTCAGCGGCGCAAACCAGACCTTGCCGTCATAGGTCGCGACCTTCTGCCGGCCCGGGTCGAAATCGGCGTAGTCGTAGTCCGCCGGATAGTAATCGGTAAGCGGCACGATCCATTTCGACGACGCAAACAGGGCGACGTTGGCCTCGTCGACATAGTAGACGTTGTAGTTGCCGACGGTGGACGCATCGGCGCGCGATTTCGCCCGGCGGTCGTTCTCGTTCAAATAGTCGATCTGGAAGCTGGCGCCGGCAAGCTTCTGGAACTCGTCCTTGGAGTCCTCCAGAAGCGTCAGGCCGTCGCGTGGCTGCGCCAGCACCTTGACCGGCGCCGAGCAGACCGGCGCCTGCGCCAGGGCAATGGTGGAAACGGCAGTGGAAAGCATAAAAGCTGCGCCAAGGCTGGCAGCGAGCCGAACTGGTTTCATGATCTTTTCTCCTCCAGGGACACTTCGCAGGAAGCGCAAGTCCTCGGGTCACGCGATCCTCACCATCGCCCGAACGACATGCCACCCATCGCCAAAATGCGGAGTTGCGGCGGACCATGCTAGAAGCCCCTTTGCAGCGGACCTGTACTTTTATGCATTGTGCAGCGCAAAAACTGGCGTCCGCTTGCCGAGCCCTTCACACGAGTATCGATCGAGGCCGGAGTGGGATTTTTAGGAGCCGCTTATGCGCGCATCGTCAGCCGCTGCCGCGACAGCCGGCGATAGGATGACGGCGTCATCCGATGCTTGCGCATGAAGGCGCGGTTGAAGTTCGAGATGTTCATGTAGCCGACCTGGAAGCAGATGTCGGTGATCGCAATGTCGGTGTCCGCCAGCAGCTTGCAAGCCTGCCAGAGCCTGAGCTTGGCTAGGTGGTCGCTGAAGCTGTTGCCGGTGTTTTTCTGAAAGAAACGCGAAAACGTGCTCTCGGTCATTCCGGCGAGTTCCGCCACTTCCGGCAGCTTCAGATCTTCGGCGAAATGCTGGAACAGATAGGTCAGCGTGCGCTGGATGATGTCCAGCGAGGCGGCATCGAGAACCGGCGAGAAATCCGGTGACGACAACAATTCGTATTCGTCGGTCCTGGCGAGAAGATCGACCAGGTACAGGAAAAGGCAGAACCTGCTTAGCCCGCTAACCTCGCCCATCCGCTCCATCAGCTCGGCGCCTTCGCGTGCCGTCTGGCCGTGAAAGACCATCCCGCGCAGCGACCGCTCCAGGAACGGTTCCAGCTCGCGCAGTTCCGGCAGCAGGCCCGCCGACCCCCGCAGCCTCTGCGCATCGAATTGCAGGACGATGTCGCGGCCTTCGATCAGCTCGCCCGGCTGCGTGGCGGTGACCCAGTCGTGTGGCAGTCCGCCACCGACGATGGTGAGATAGCCTGGCCCGAACTCGCCGATGTGATCGCCGACCAGCACCACGCCGGAGGATTTTCGCAGCAGGTGGATCTCGTACTCCGGATGGAAGTTCCAGACGTTGCGTTCCCATGGGTAGTCGTCGAGCCGCCACAGGAAACTGTCGCTCGCCTCGGTGACGATGTGCTCGAAGGACGGCGCCGTCCGCGGGATTGCAGCTGTGTTTCTTCTGCGCCTGAACTGCATGCTGCCTCCTGGAAAATCCGGCATCTGTCGTCGCACATCGTCGCCCATCCGTAGCAGCCCATCGCCCGCATGTGAAATGCACCTCGGCGGCGCGCAACGATTGGTCCGGGCGCGTTCCGCTGGCTCAATCTGTTCCCGCCCCTCCTCTCTTGCCTTCATGTCGCGTTTCGTCCAAAAGCTGGCGCAAACGCTGCGAAACCGAAGGTTTTGCCGTTTGAAATGCGGCTTCCGGCTCGATCCCGACGTGCCGCAACTGGAAAGAGCGGAACAATGTCTGCGATCGAAGCCGGCGCTCGCGCGCCGGAAAATCTTTGGCGTCAGGAAATCAGGGCGACGCTGGCGCTGGCCTGGCCGATGGTGCTGACCAATCTCGGCCAGACCGCGATGACGGCCACCGACGTCATGATGATGGGCCGGCTGGGGCCGGATACGCTGGCCAGCGGCGCGCTGGGCGCCAACCTCTATTTCATGCCGCTGATCTTCGGGCTCGGCCTGATGCTGGCAACCTCACCGATGATCGCCACCGAGCTTGGTCGCCGCCGCCATTCGGTGCGCGACCTGCGCCGCACCGTGCGTCAGGGCCTGTGGCTGGCGATCCTGATCTCAACCCCGATCTGGCTGGTGCTTTGGCACGGCGAGGCGATCCTGCTGGCGATGGGCCAGGACCCCGCGCTGGCGCATCAGGCCGGCATCTATCTGCGCTGGCTCGAATGGGCGGTGCTGCCTTTCTACGGCTATATCGTGCTGCGCTCGTTCATCTCGGCGCTGGAGCGGCCGGGCTGGGCGCTGGTCATCGTCTTCGTCGCCGTCGCCTGCAACGCCTTCTTCAACTGGGTGTTCATGTTCGGCAATCTCGGCGTGCCGGCAATGGGCATCGCCGGCTCGGGGCTTGCCACGACGCTGTCCAGCACGCTTATGTTCGTCGGCATGGCTGTCGTGGTGATGCTGGAGAAGAAGTTCCGGCGCTACCATCTGTTCGGGCGTTTCTGGCGCGCCGACTGGCCGCGCTTCAAGGGCCTGTTGCGGCTCGGCCTGCCGATCGCCGGCATCCTCGCCTTCGAGGTGACGATCTTCAACGCCGCGGCGCTGCTGATGGGCCTGATCGACGCGGATTCGCTGGCCGCGCATGCGATCGCCATCCAGATCGCCTCGATCAGCTTCATGGTGCCGCTTGGCCTCAACCAGGCGGTGACGGTGCGCGTCGGGCTCGCGCACGGCGCCGGCAATCCGGAGGGCGTTTCCCGTGCCGGCTGGACCGCCTTTGTCATCGGCGTTTCGTTCATGGCGCTGATGGGGCTGGTGATGATCCTGTGGCCGCATCTGCTGATCAGCGCCTTCATCGACCTCGGCAACCCGTCCAATGCCAGGGTGATCGCGCTTGCCGTGTCGTTCCTGGTCTTCGCCGCGCTGTTCCAGATCTTCGACGGCGCTCAGGCGGTTGCCGCCGGCATGCTGCGCGGCCTGCACGACACCAAGGTGCCGATGATCTACGCCGCGATCGGCTATTGGGGCGTCGGCCTGCCGCTCGGCGTGCTGCTCGCCTTCCATTTCGGCTTCCACGGCGTCGGCATCTGGATCGGCCTGTCGTCGGGTCTGGCCGTGGTGGCGGCGCTGCTCTTGGCGCGCTGGCTGCGCCGGGATCGCCTGGCGCCGCCATTGGTGTTCGGGCACTGAACCAAGCCTTAACGGTCCGCATCTCGCCGACTCCGCCCTGCGGCAGGACAATTCGTAGGCGAAATTGCCGCATTCGCCAAACCTGCCAGAGTCGAAAATCCGACCCGCTGCCCCTCCAGACCTTGACGAAAATTCGTGCGCCTGTTTGAGACCGGGGCCATGGGGACATTTGCTCCATGGGGAGAAGAGCAAGCGGTGGGCAAGCTGGTGAAGCGCGTTTTTCGATTGTTTGCCGCAGTGATCATGGCGTCCGGGATGACCGGTTGCACAAGCATTTCCTACTACGCGCAGTCGTTGGAGGGCCATGTGGAGATAATGGCCGCGCGGAAAAATGTCGGAAGGCTGATCCGTGATCCTTCGACGCCCGAGGCGTTGCGCGCCAGGTTGACGTCGGCGAGCGCCATACGTCGGTTTGCCACAGATGAACTGGCACTGCCCGAAAACAATAGCTACCGCAGCTATGCCGACATCGGCAGGGACGCTGTGACCTGGGCCGTTTTTGCCGCGCCGCAATTCTCCCTGGCGCCACGAACCTGGTGCTTTCCGATTTTCGGCTGCGTTCCGTACCGGGGGTACTTTGCTCGGAAATCCGCGATTGAAAGCGCTGTCGATCTGCATCGACAGGGGTTGGACGTCTATGTCACAGGCGTCACCGCCTATTCCACGCTGGGCTGGTCCAGTGACCCGCTCCTAAGCACCATGCTCCGTCAGGACGACACGTATCTCGCAAGCCTTGTCTTTCACGAACTGGCGCATCAGCGCATCTATGTGGATGACGACTCCGCGTTCAATGAGGCTTTCGCGGTTGCCGTCGAAACCACCGGCGTCAGGAAATGGCTCCGGGCCGCCGGCGACCGCGCCGGATTGCGCCGCTACGAAGCCGATCGCAAGCGCAACGCCGATTTTCTCGGACTGGTGTCGAAAACCCGGGACGAGTTGAGGCAGGTCTATGAAAGTCCCCGTACCCCGGAGCAGATGGCGGCTGCCAAAGCAGCCACGATCGACCAGCTGCGGATGCGCTACCGGCAGGTGCGCGACAAGCGCTGGGCCGGATACCGGGGATACGACGCCTGGTTCAATACTCCGATCAACAACGCAAAGCTCGCCGCGACCGCTGTCTATGGCGAACAGGTTCCGGCGTTTCGTCACTTGTTCGACTTGTGTTCCGGCGATTATCCAAGGTTCTACGCTTCTGTTCGACGGATCGCGGATTTGAACAAACCTTCCCGCGCCGAAGCGCTTAAGGCTGCGCACAAGTGTGATTGACGCGAACAAGCACGGCGTCCCGCAGCGGCGCGGTGCCGTCGCTGATCGGCTCAGGAAGCCGACGTTGACGATCGACGATTTGGCCGGCCCGCCTTTGGAATGCTCCGGTGTCAGATGAGGGCCGCGCGCTGAAGGTCAGCTTCTCAGCACTCTGGCATCGCGTTGGTCGCCGACAGTGGCGATCCGATGTCTGCGTCGAGCGCAAAACGCTGGCAGCGTTCGCCGTCGGACTCATCGATGAAGCTCTCGATATGTTTGAAGCCGAGCTTCGCCAATATCCGCAGCGACGCGAAGTTGCGCGCCGCCGCCTCGGCCGTCACCTGTTCAAGCGCCAGAGTTTCAAAGGCGTAGCGGAGGACTTCGCGCGCCGCCTCGCTGCCCAGTCCGTGCCCCCAATGCGCACGCGCCAGCACAAATCCCAATCCCGCTGCCTTGGCGTCGGTTGCGCCGAAGGACAGGGTTATCGTCCCGATCGCGTCCGATACTCCTGCCTGGTCTATGGACCACTGGATCGCCTTGCCGTCAGCGAACCGCTGACGCGAACGGGCGAACCATCGCTCGCCTGCGCTTGTGTCGTCGGGGACGGGATCGCCGGCAAGGGAGGCGGATTCGACATCCGTCGCGCGCGCAAACCATGCTGGGATATCCCGTTCGCTCGGCGCCCGAAGCACGAGCCTTGGTGTCGTGAGCTTGGGAAATCGGAGTGCTTCCATGAGGGCATTTTCGACCTGAGGCGGCGCCAATGCAACGCCGGGCATACTGCCGTGTGCGCAAGGGTGCCTCGGGGGAGCCAGCCATCCAGCCACGATCAGGCCGTGAGGCGCGCACGAAACAAGGTGCAGCCGTCCGTCAGGCGCGACCTGGAGATATCCCGGAACCCGGCCTCGGTCATCCACGCGCGATACTGACCTTCAGTGTACGATTCGCCGTGGCGATAGAGGTTCAAGAAGGTGAGATTCAGAAAGACACCCTCAGGCGGGCCGAGGCGGTCGTCATCGACGACGCCCCACCCCGCAATTGCGATCTCGCCGCCCGGTGTGAGGCAACGCGCCGCGTTCAGGATCGAACTGCGTGCCTGGTCCGGCGACAGGACCTGGACGACGGCCTTCAGGATCGCCAGATCGTGCCGACCGATCGAGGGCGCGACTGTTATGTCCCCCTCTTCGACAACCACGTCGTCGGCGCCGTATTCTGACAGGATATCCGGCGCGACCGCCGCGACCGTTGGGAGTTCCATCAGCGTCGCCGCAATCTGCGGCCGCTGCTCGCGAAGTCCGACGAGAATGGTCCCTGGGCCCCCGCCGATGTCGATCACCGAACCGATCGCCGAGAGGTCCATCTCCCGGGCCAGATGTCGGCCGAAAATCACCCCACCCGGTGCGAGCATGCGGCTGAAGGCCGCCGCAGCCTCGGGCCCCGCTTCGGAAAAGTCGTGCAGCGCAGCCGGCCGGTTCTGTCGCAGCGACTCTGCGGTCAGCAGGTCGGCTCCCCAGAGCTCGCGCAGGAGCGCATGATCGCCGCCGCGATAGGTCGGCTTGGACGCGTCGAGGAAGGCCGACGCTTCGGCTCCGTTGCGAAATTGACCATCCTTGACTTCGAGGAGACCGATGCTGGCGAGCGCGTAGAGGAGCCGCGACAGACGATCGGGCTCGACTTTGAGCGCGGCCCCAAGGCTGTCGGCAGTCACCGCGCTGCCACCGAGCCGGGTGAAGATGCCAAGGTCCAGCCCGGCTCGAAGCGCCAAGGCGGAGGGCACCGCTGCGATCAGCTTGTCGATCCGATCAGAATCCACCATGTCGCATCCCCTTCCGCGATCCAGGACCGACTAAGATTAGAACTCCGTTCTCAGGAAAGTGAACAGGCACTGGCGAATCGGCGGCCGTTTTTCGTTTTGCACAGGTCCGGTCAGTTGCCCTCGGACGACATCGCGCCGAGCAGCCTGCGGATGTCGCCGAACCTGGCGATCGAGCCGAACACCAGCGCCGCTACCGCGACGAAGAACACCGATACCGACGCCATGGTCGGCGTGTAGCCGTAGCGCAGTGCGTTGAAGATCTTGATCGGCAGCGTCTCGGTGGTGAAGCCGATCGTCATATAGGCGACGATGTATTCGTTGAGCGACAGCACGAAGGCGAAGGCGTAGCCGGAGACGAGATAGGGCAGGATCAGCGGCAGCACCACCGTCTTCAGCACGGCGCGGTCGTCGGCGCCCATGGTCGCGGCGGCCTCGACCAGCGAGCGGTCGATCGAGGCGAAGCCCAGCGACAGCGTCACCAGCGGCAGCGTCACGAAGAAGATGGCGTGGCTGATGATGGCGGTGAAGAACTGGCCGAACAGCCCGACCGTCGCCCAGAAGGTAAGGAAGCCGAGCGCGGTGATGACCGGCGGCAGGATGAAGGGGGCGAGCCCCAGCACCTGAAAAATGTTTGCCCAGGGCGCGATGCGCCGCCACAGGAACCAGGCGAGCGGCAGCGCGATGGCGACCGCGATCGCCGCCGAGCAGACGGCGAGCGTCACCGAATGGATCAGCGCCAGCCGCCATTCCGGATCGGCGAAGATCTGACCATACCAGGCGAGCGAGAAGCCTTTCGGCGGAAAGGTCAGTTCCTGCCGCGCATTGACCGAGACGCCGGCGACGACGATCAGCGGCGCGGCCAGGAACAAAGCAACGATGGTGAAATAGAGCCGGCGAAGGAAGGTCGCGGTCATAGGGCGTTCTCCTTGCGGCCGACAAGCAGCGTCAGCCCGACCAGCGCCAGCGAAATCAGCACCAGGAAGACCGCCATGGCTGCCCCGAACGGCATGTTGGACTGGTAGATCGCCTGGTCGGTGATCAGCACCGACAGCGTCCAGTGGCGCGGCCGGCCAAGGATCTGCGGCAGCAGATAGGAGCCAAGCGCGAAGACGAAGACCATGATCAGGGTCGCCACGATGGTGTTGCGCAGCGCCGGCGTCACCACGTTGAAGAAGGCCTTGACCGGCGAGGCGCCAAGCGTGCGCGCGGCCTCGAGCAGCGTCGGGTCGAGACGGACCAGGGCCGGATAGAGCACCAGGATCGTGTAGGGCAGCGCCTGATAGACCATGCCGGCCAGCACCGCGCCGAAGGTCGGCAGCAATGCCACCGGTCTGTCCATCAGCCCGAGCGCGACGAAGAGATTGGTGATGCCGGCGGTCTGCGAAAACAGCGTCGACCAGGCAAAGCCGATGATGACTTCCGACAGCGACAGCACCGACAACAGGCCGACCAGCCACAGCGTCTGCACCCGGCGCGAGCGCTTGGTCAGCAGATAGGTGAACGGAAAGGCGATTAAGACGCAGCAGACGGCGACCAGCACCGCCAGCATCAGCGAAAAGCCGAGCACGCCGGCAAAGAAGGTGGTCAGGAAACGGGCATAATTGTCGATGACGAAATCCGGCGTGTAGAAACCGGCCGGATTGCGCTTGAAGAAGCTCACCGCGATCATCGTCGAGAACGGCACGACGAAGAACACCACGAGCATCAGCCCGGGGAACAGCAGCGGCGTATAGTCGGCGAGTGATTTCGGCGCTTCGCGTCTCATGAGCCGAGCACCACGCAGCTCTCGGGCGGCAGCGTGACGCCGACCTTGGCGCCGACCGAGACGTTGAGTCTTTCGCGCGGCGTCGCCACCGCGATGATGCTGGTGGTGCCGACCTCGACAAAGGTTTCGATGGTGCCGCCAAGGTCGCGCACGAAGGTCACCTGCCCGGTGATGGCGCGGCCGCCGGGTTCGCCCAGATGTACATCCTCCGGACGGATCGACACCGAGGCCTTGCTGACGCCGGCCGGCATGGCGAGCCCTGGGATGGCGGTGCCGAGGATAGTGGTGCGCCCGGCGCTGTCGACCTCGGCCGGCAGAAGGTTGGTGATGCCGATGAAATCGGCGACGAAGGCGTCGGCCGGCTTGCGGTAGATCTCGATCGGCGGTGCCGCCTGCAGGATCCTGCCCTGCCCCATGACCACGACCAGGTCGGCCATGGTCATCGCCTCGCGCTGGTCGTGGGTGACGACGATGGTGGTGATGCCCAGCCGTTGCTGCAGCTGGCGCAATTCCACCTGCATGGCCTCGCGCAATTTGGCATCGAGCGCCGAGAGCGGCTCGTCGA
Source organism: Mesorhizobium calcicola (assembly GCF_042682105.1). NCBI lineage: Bacteria > Pseudomonadati > Pseudomonadota > Alphaproteobacteria > Hyphomicrobiales > Phyllobacteriaceae > Mesorhizobium > Mesorhizobium calcicola. The sequence goes on along the minus strand of NZ_JBHUGY010000022.1, from coordinate 5,661 downwards.
GCAGGAACAGCTTCGGCGACAGCGCCAGCGCACGGGCGATCGCCACGCGCTGGCGCTGGCCGCCAGACAATTTGGCCACCGGCCGGTCGGCAAAACCGGGCAGATGGATCAGCGTCAGCAACTCGTCGACGCGCTTCTTCTGCTCTTCCTTCGAGGCGCCGCGGATGCGCAGCGCATAGGCGATGTTGTCGCCGACCGAAAGATGCGGAAACAGCGCCAGCGACTGGAACACCATGCCGAGATTGCGCTTGTGTGTCGGCAGCGGCGTGATGTCCTCGCCGTCGAGCACGATGGCGCCGCTGGTCGGCTCCTCCAGCCCGGCGATCATACGCAGCAGCGTGGTCTTGCCGCAGCCCGACGGTCCCAGCAGGCAGACGAAGGTGCCATGCGGCACGTTGAGCCGCACATTGTCGACCGCGGTGAAATTGCCGAAGGTTTTGGTGATGGCGTTGATATCAAGTCCGGACATGGCTGATCCTGTTCACCGGAGGATATGGCGTGCTCCTCGCCGCCTCGTTTCGCGGCGGCCTGTCCTCAGTCGCGAGAGGAAAGGCCCCACGGTTTCGGCGTGTAGCATAGCCTCTCCCATCGGAATGGGAGAGGTGGTTCGCGAAGCGACCCGTCATGAGGAACGCTTCGATGTCAGGCGAGCTGTTTTCGGCTCAGCCGACGATCAGTTCGGTCCACTTCTGGTTGATCCAGTCGGCCTTCGACGTATAGAGGTCGTAGCGCGGAATGATCGGGTCGATCTCCGACGACACCGATGCGAATTCGGCCGGCGTCAGGTCGAGCACCTCTTTCTTCAGCGTCGGCGTGGTGCCGACCTTGCGCGACATCACGCCCTGCATCGACGGCTGGCTCATGTAGTCGATGAAGACATGCGCCTCGTCGACCTTGGTCGAGGCACGCGACAGGACCCAATTGCCGGAGTCCTGGATGCCACCTTCCTTCGGGAAGGTGGTGCGGACATGGAAACCGTCGGCGATCGCGAGGCCGGTGACGTCGTGATAATACTGGCCCATCGGGATTTCGCCCGACTTCAGCGCCTGTTCGAACTGCGCCTCGTCGCGATACCAGAGGCGCACATTCGGCTTGACCTCGGCAAGCTTCTCGAACGCCTTGTTCAGCCCTTCCTCGGTGTCGAGGGCATTGGTGCCGCCCATGAAGGTCTTGGCCGTCACCTCGAGCAGGAACGAGTTGGAGGCGAGCGCCAGCAGGCCGAGCTTGTCCTCGTTCGCCTTGTCCCAGAATGCCGCCCAGGAGGTCGGCGCCTCCTTGTAGACATCGGTGTTGGAGACCAGCGTGATCCACCAGGCCACAGCACCAATGCCGGCGACGCGGCCATCCGGATATTTGTTGATGAAGCGGGGCAAGAGGTCGCCGTAATGCTTGAACCTGGAGGTGTCGAGCGGCGTCCACAGTTCGGTCGACTGGCCCTTCAGCGTCGAGGTCTGCGACATCATCGAAAGATCGGCCGGCGCCTGGCCGGCCTTGGCCGCCTGTTCGAGCTGCACCAGCCACGCCTCGCCGGTCGGCTCGGCGACCGATTCCACGGCGATGCCGGTGGCCTTGGTGAAGTCGGGGAAGACGTGCTCGTCGAAGGATTTCTTGAAGTAGCCGCCATAGACGCCGACCTTGAGCGACTTGTCCTGCGCCCGCAGGATCGACGGCATGGCGAGCACGCCGGCCGTCGCCAGGCCGGCGCCAAGCACGCTGCGCCGGCTGACTTGTGTTGCGATCAATCTGTTCATCTGGTCTCTCCTTTGTTTATGCCGGATCCCCGGCTGGTTCCCGTAATTCCATTGTCCGCCGCTTCTTTGCGGATCAGTGAGCGGCGCGTCGTTCGAGCGTGCGAGCGTATTGCGTCAGCGGAAAACACATGACGAAAAAGATCAGCGCCACCAGCCCGTAGACCTTGAAGGGCTCGAAGGTCGCATTGTTGATGGCGTTGGAGGTCCGCACCAGTTCCTCGAAGCCGATGATCGAGGTGAGCGCCGTCGACTTGATGAGCTGCACCAGGAACCCGACGGTCGGCGCGCGGGTGATCGAAAACGCCTGCGGCAGGATGATCAGCCTCAGCTCCTGCAGATAGTGTAGGCCGAGGCTGGCGCCGGCATCCCACTGGCCGCGCGGCAGCGCGTCGACGCCGCTGCGCCATATCTCGGCGAGATAGGCACTGGCGAAGAAGGTGAGGCCGAACACCGCCGCCGTCCACGGCTCGATGCGAAGCCCAAGCATCGGCAGGCCGAAGAACATCAGGAACAGCTGCATCAACAGCGGCGTCCCCTGGAACAGCGCGATATAGCCTGAGGCGAAACGCCGGCTCCATTTGTTCTTGGCGATCCTGAAGAACAATACGACCATGCCGACCACGCCGCCGCCAACGAAGGCGGCCAGCGACAGCAGCACCGTCCAGCGGGCGGCGAGCAAAAGGTTGCGCAGGATGTCCCAGAAGGTGAATTCGATCATGACACACCAGCCCCCAGGGCGCGGCGTCCGCCCGTGACCAGCAGCCGGCGCAATGCCATCGACAGGGCGAGATAAACCAGCGTCACGACAAGATAGGTCTCGAAGGAGCGGAACGTGCGTGCCTGCAACATGTCGGCCTCATAGGTCAGCTCGCGCACCGCGATCTGCGACACCACGGCCGACTCCAGCATCATGATGACGATCTGGCTGGTCAGCGCCGGATAGATCACCTTGAGCGCCTGCGGCAGCACGATCTTGATGAATACCTGGCGTGGCCTCAAGCCGAGCGCAAGGGCTGCTTCCGTCTGCCCGCCGGGCACGGCGTCAAGCCCGGCGCCGACGATCTCGATAGTGTAGGCCGCCATGTTGAGCGTCATCGCCACGATGGCGGCCAATACCGGGTCAAGCCTGATGCCGAGGCTGGGCAGCCCGAAGAAGATGAAGAACAGCTGCACCAGGAACGGCGTGTTGCGCATCACCTCGACATAGGTGGCGATGGCCCGCTTGAGCAGCACGGGGCCGTTGCGCCGTCCCGCCGCACCCAGGATGCTGAGGAACGTGCCCGCCAGCGTGGTCACCGCGATCAACAGGATCGTCGTGACCGCTCCGCGCGCGATGTCGCCCGCAGCCCCTGGAAGCCAGGCAAAGGCCACCGGACCTCAATCCTTCAGGTTGTCGGGGTTGAGCGGTGTCTTCAGCCAGGCTTGTGAGCTTGCGTCCAGTTTGCCGTCCGCCAGCATCTTGGCGATGGCGTCGTTGACCGCCTTCTTCAGGCTGTCTTCATTCTTGTTGAGACCGATATGCGAAGGCGAGGTCAGAAGCTGGAACTTCTGCTCCGGCTTCAGCACGTCCTGTTTGGCCAGCACCTGCGCGCCGACATCGTTGCCGACGACCATCAGCTGCGTCTGGCCGGAGATGAAGGCCTGGATCACCGAATTGTAGTTGTCGAAACGCTTGATGTCGGCCGACGCCGGTGCTGCCTCGGTGAGCGAGGTGTCTTCGAGCGTGCCGCGGTTGACGGCGATCGACTTGTCGGCAAGGTCTTCCTTGCCTTTGACCGTCAGCGCCGCCGGACCGATCACGGCGATGTAGTAGGGCGCGTAGGCGGCAGCGAAATCGATCACCTGCTCACGTTCCTTCGAATAGCCGACGCTCATCAGGAGGTCGACGCGATGGTCGTTCAGATACGGGATGCGGTTCTGGCCGGTGACGGCGACGGGATTGAGCTTCACCTTGAGGGTGTCGGCAATGTATCGCGCGACATCCATGTCATAGCCCTTGAGGCTCATGTCGGCGCTTGCCGAGGAGAAGGGCGGAAAATCGGCGAAGACGCCGACATTGATGCTACCGGCCTTGGTGATGTCGGCCAGCGCATCGGCGCTGGCTGCCTGTGTGGCGAAGCCGAGACCGGCGGTGCCAAGCATCAGCATGGCGGCGATGGATGATTTGAGTGCGATACGGATCGTCATTTTTATTCCCCTCTGGAAGCTTTGTTTGTTTGGGTCGGCCGCCGGTTCCAGCGCGGCGGCCGCCTTGCTGTTGGGATCAGGCTCCCTTGCGTGTAATTGCCGGGCTGAACACCATGAGGCTCAGGATCTCGAACAACACCTGGGCGCCGGCGTGCGCCGTGTTGGTGGTCGCGTCGTATTGCGGCGCCACCTCGACGACGTCGCCGCCAACGATGTTGAGGCCCTTCAGGCCGCGCAGCAGTTCGAGAACTTCGCGCGTGGTGAGCCCGCCGACTTCCGGCGTGCCGGTGCCGGGTGCGAAGGCCGGATCGACGCTGTCGATGTCGAAGGAGACATAGGTCGGCCCGTCGCCGACTATCTTGCGCGCCTTCTCGATGATGGCGGGAATGCCGAGACCGGTCACCTCCTCGGCGTGGACCACGGTCATGCCGGACTCGTAGGTGAACTCCCACAGATATTCGGCCGAGCCGCGAATGCCGATCTGGATGGTGCGCGTCGGATCGAGCACGCCGTCGAGCACCGCGTTGCGGAACGGCCCGCCATGGTGGAACTTGGTCATGTCGAACAGGCCACTGGTGTCGCAATGGGCGTCGATGTGGATCAGGCCGACAGGCGCTTTCTTGCCGACGGCCTTCAGGATCGGGTGGCTGATCGAATGGTCGCCGCCGACCGACAGCGGGATGACGCCGGCATCGACGATCTGGTTGGTGCGGCGCTCGATGTCCTCATGGCTGATCTCGAGCCGGTAGCGGCTGCGGAACGGCGTGTCGCCGATGTCTGGAGAATCGAGGCGCGCTTACGGTGCCGCGGCACACCGGATATCGAGCACGAGGCAGCTGCGCGTTTCGGCAGCTGCCCTGTAGGACTTGGCTGGCGGAGGCAAACAGCTCGACATGCAGCCCCGACGGATTCTGACAAACAGGCCTTCCTCAGTGGCATCCGCACAGAACTGAATCATCATCGGATCGACATAGTGAACGTGTCGCAGCAAAAGCGTCGACACGGTTCGGCCTGATGATTGGAGCCTCGCTGTCACGATAGCGGAACGCCTCTCACGACTTCCTGCTGCAGAATGGCACAGCAGCCATCTTAGCATATTTATCTGGCAAGGAGGCCGGCCACAGGCGAGACGGTGGTCGCGACTTGTCGCAACGCGAGAGAGATCGCGACCGCTTGCGCGATGTGTCGTTTATCAAGATGCACTGTCGTGTACCACCGATCCCCCTGCCGGCGCAGTTTCATGCGCGCTGGCATGAATGCGCCAGCGGCTGCCAGACAGCGCGATGCACACCGAGAACACTGTGCCTGAAGTCTAACCGCACAGGTTGGCGGCATCTCCCGGAACGAACGCAAATGCCGTGTGATTTGGAGACGGACGCGACTTTGCTCCAAGACCATGGAGGTGGCAGCGCTCGGATCAGCGCACGAAGAGGTCATTCCGGCGTTTGTTTTCGCGCGAGCAGTTCAGGGCACTTGTCGATGCACACCGTATCATGGCGACGGACTGGCGTCCAAAAGGCTCTTTTAGACAGAAGCCTGCCGCCCCCGCAGCAGAGGGCATTTTTTCGCCGGATGCGTTCTTCAGAGCGTGAGGCCGTGGTACTAAAGATCACCGAACGGTGTGGCCACGTGCCGGATAGCAACGTCTGCAGTCCAAACAGTCAATTGCCCCCGGGGCCCCTTCTGGCCCCCCCCCCAAACCACATCGGTAATGAACAGCATG
>NZ_JBHUGY010000021.1:0-103945 GCF_042682105.1 Mesorhizobium calcicola | reverse complement strand
CAAAGCGTTGGCCTTGGATTTTGGCCCATCCTCGGCGAATTGCCGTGCATAACTGTGTCTTTTTATAAGCGTCAGTGTGCGGTGCTGCTTGAGCAGTTGCCGACACAGCGAGGCGCGAAGACGGTGCTCCAGATAAGTCCCTGCCGGCCGTTGAGCACTGGGTAGTCGTCGCCCCAGCCGAGGTCGACTTCCTCGACGGTGGCGCCAAGCGACCGTAACACGTCGCAGGCGGCAAGCGTGTTCCTGCGCACTCCGCATCCACTTCGAAGAGAACCGAGGTCCATCGAGAAGGCGATCTTCCAGCCCTTGATCGCTTGTAGTCACGCGGCAGGCGCAATTTCGGCGCAGCGTGGCGATATCGAGCGGCTCGGTCCCGCATGCATTCTGCAGCAGGATCGCTGTCCCGGACTGTCGTGCAGCGGTCCGTGTGGCAATAGAAGTCGAGATTGAACGGCGGCTCGTCCCGGGTTGCGGCCATAAGGCGGCTTGAAGCCGACCACACCGCAGGCGAGGCAGGAATGCGGATCGACCCGGCAATGTCCGAACCGCTGCAATCGACGATGTGCCCGAGCAAGCGCCGACCGCCGCACCGCCGGACGACACCGGCGTGACGTCCGGCTTCCAGAGAGAGGATGGATTGCGCGTGACGCGCCCAGCGCCTCGACCAGTAAAGCAAGCCGGCGCAGCTGAATCGGCGTCGCTGTGCGCGCATGGACGATGCCGCCGGCCTTGATGATGCGCTCGTTCCTCGTCGAAGTGTGCCGCCCATGGCGTCCCTTCGACAGCAGCGAGCCGTGCGGACGACCTCGGCTTGTCTTGATGTAAGTCTTCATCCTTGATGCGATCGGCAGGCCCCTCGAGCGCGCCCGTCCTGCGCCGCTCGCGTCATTCGCCTTCGGCCTTTCTGGCCCCGAATCCATCGCTCGTCGAAATGCGCTTGACGGTCAGGCCGTTGATCGTCGACCTAGTGACTTCGGCGCGGCGGATGGTGGCCTGCATCAAATTCGACGGGTGAAAGTTTCTTCTTCGCCTTGACAGCCGCAGCGGCCTCGCTGGCGGCATGTAGCAAGGTCGAGATCGTCATGGGAGTCTCTGCGATCGCCGGATCGCGCTTGGCATGGACGGGAGGGCCGCGCCGCGTGTCACGGCGCGGAAGAGCCGGCTCAGGCTATTTCATGGAGGTCGGTCCTAGATTTTCGTGTAGAGCGCCTGCACCCTTGCACGCCGTCTTTCCCGCAAGCTTGGCGGCGGTGGGGACATGCGGTTCGGTGACCTCTTGAGCTCCTCCGGCTCCGGATTTTCTTTTTCTGGGCTCTGACCACATCCTCATCAAGCGCTCAAAGCTGGTCGAGGCGAGCGCCGAGGAAGCTGTTGCTCTATCAGCTCGCTCGGTGCGGCTAGCGTCTGGCATACTGGTGCTGCCTCTCCAGCACCGGTTCGCCCGTCCGCGACCCTGCCGTGCTGCGACATTGGCCCTGCTTTTCCAGGCGGTTTACATCGTCGCCTTCACCTATGTGCTTTGGGTCTGTCTGCTGCTGCGGCGCTATATCCGGCCTCGGGCTGTCCAGTTTTCACCTTCCTGTCGCACGGTTTTCGGCGTGCTGTGCAAAAGGCGCACATGACTTCTTAGAATGAGCCGCTGACCATGCGCATTTTCATTTTCCTGGCAACTTGGCCTGATTGCCAGCCGACTGATCCTCGTCAACGGCCGGCGCGCAAGCTCGTGCCGGTGTGAGAGAGACTTTTATGCGCGATATCCTCAACAGACTTGAAGCGGGCAACAGCTTTCGACCCGGATCCGGTGCGCCGCGCGCCAGATCCAGATGAAGAGACGCCACTGCCGAAGCGCTTCTAGCAAGACGATCTCGGTCGCACCCGGGTCGCGTGCGCTTTGCCGTGCATCGCCAAACCGAAGCACCCCATGTCCGCGTCCTGAGCAATCAGGATTCTGCCGTTCTCGCCGCAGGCGCACCACCGGAAATCCGAGCTCATCCTGACCTCGATCGTCGCCCGCCTCACGCCCGCGGCTCCGGCAGGTGCCTGATCATGCCTCTTGTTCGTCCGGACGACTGGCGCCCGCGTGGCATCGACGATCTCGAACCCGCAGCGTGGAATGCGCTCCGGCACGGCGGTTCGGCATGCGTGGTGGCTGGGCCTGGCGCCGGCAAGACCGAATTTCTGGCCCAACGCGCGGTCTATCTCCTCGAAAACCGGATCTGCCATGCGCCGCATCGCGTACTGGCGATCTCATTCAAGACTGACGCCGCCAGCAATCTTGCTGCGCGCGTTCGCCAGCGCTGCCCTCCCGAGCTCGCCAACCGCTTCGTGTCGCTCACCTTCGATTCGTTCTGCAAGAGCCTGGTCGACCGGTTTCTCAACGCCGTCCCGGCCGATTGCCGCCCACCCGACCCTATGACATCGCCTTTCCCAAGCGGTGGCAGGTCGATCAGTTTCCTGACGCTGGCGCGCCTCAACGCGCCGCAGGAATGGCAGGCCGACATCGCTGCCTTCAGTGCAACGGATTTCGAAGCGCGGGTGGTCGGCGGCTATCGACTTCCGCTCGCGCCTCAGGCACCGCAAAGCGCAGCAGAGTTCACCATCGCCCGATGGTGGGCGACGCAGTTGCGGCCTGGCCATCCCTCCTCGCTGACTTTTGTCAGCATCAACCGTCTCGCCGAGCTCCTTCTCCGCGCCAATCCGCATATCCGCAACGCGCTGGTCGCCACCTACCCCTTCGTCTTCGTCGACGAATTCCAGGACACGACTTTCGCGCAATACGACTTCCTGCTCTCGGCCTTCTCCGGTGGACAGACCATCGTCACAGGTGTCGGCGACGACAAGCAGCGGATCATGATATTCGCCGGCGCTCGAAGGGATGCGTTTCAGCGGCTTGAAGCCGATTTCGGTGCAGCCCGTTTCCCTCTGCTTTTCAATTTCCGATCGTCGCCCGATCTCGTTGCCATCCAGCATGTCGTCGCGCGCGCGCTCGATCCGAATGCCGCTCAGACAGTTGCCCGTGCGGCGCGCCAGGTCGATGGCGACGTGGCGCAAGTCTGGCGCAGCCAGACCAAAGCCGCCGAAGCCGCGCATCTCGCCCAATGGCTCGCCAATGACATGGGGACCCGTGGACGATCGCCGCGAGACTATGCGCTCCTCGTCAAGCAAAAATCCGATGATTACGAGCACGAGCTCGCATCACCGTTCGCTGCCCATGGCCTGCGCATCCGCAACGAGAGCCACGCTCTTGGGAAAACCTCGCTTCAGGATCTCCTCTCCGACGACCTCTGTCGCCTCGCGATCGCAATGTTTCGCCTCGGAGCGACACGCCGCGCGCCTGCGGCCTGGCAGTTGGTCTCGTCCAAAGTTCTGGCGCTCCGGGCGGTCGTAGCCGACGACGACATCGGCGCGGCGAAGGTCGAGGCAGACCTGACCGCCTTCCTTGCCGCGCTTCGCGCCGATATGGCGGCGACAGCTCCATCCCGGAATAGCGCCGCTGACTTCGCGACGCGAGTCTTTGAATATCTCGACCTGGCAGCCATCGCCCGAACCTATACCGAATACGGTGTCGGTGACCTCCTCCAAATCATCCTTGAGGCCTTCTGCCTGCATTTCTTCGCGTCGGCCGATGGCGCCGCCGACTGGACCGCCTGTCTGGACGCCTTCGAGGGCGTCAACCAGATCCCGATGATGACCGTGCACAAAAGCAAGGGATTGGAATATGACACGATCGTCTTCGTTGGCCTTGATGACCAAGCCTGGTGGGCACATGTTCCCGGAGATCCCGAGGGAGTAGCGGCCTTCTTCGTCGCCCTCTCGCGCGCCAAGCAGCGCGCCATCTTCGCGTTCTGCCAGGAGCGCGGTGCGCGCAACAATGTCGCCGAGCTCTACCAGCTCCTCACCGACGCCGGCGTGCCGGAGATCGCTATATGAGCGCGGAACCCAATCTCGGCGAGCGCCTAGCTGAATACCTCAAGACGCGCTCCACTCATGAGCAGATGCCGATCGTCGCGGCCGTCGCCGGCATCACGGTCCCGCCGCAGGAGGACAATATCAGCAAGCGCGATCGGGCGCGGATCGGCCTTCAAGGAAAGACCGAGTACGAGCTCGGCGAGATCGCGCGCAAGCTCGGGGCGCATTTCGGGGATTTCGGCCTGGAAGAGGCGGGCTGGGCCGTTCTGGAAAGGGATTGCCCCCGGATCACGGAGATCACCCGGCGCGATGTCGCCAAATGCTTCGGTGACGACCTGTCCGGCGAGCAGAGCGTTGTCGAGCTTGTCAAGCGTCTGTTCCCCATGGGCCTCGTCGGCACCAGCTTTTTCTCGGCCCGACCCCTCGCGGACGAGATCGACCAGCACATGGTCCGCAACTTCGGTGACTGGAGCGTCGAATTTCTCTTCGAGCAGATCGGCGCCCTCACATGCTCCCGCGACCGCTTCGCCCGCCTGATCGAGGCCGCGCTTCATCCCCTCGGGCGACGTGGACCCGGACAGGTCGATCTCGTCACCTCGATCAACGCCGTACTGCGGCGCGACGGATATGAGCTGAAGGTCGACGGCGAGGAATCCGGCTATCCGCTCTATCGTCTCGCGCCGATCGCCCGTGGCGTGGTCGGCGCCCCCAAAAATCTGATCTTCGCCTCCAATGGCCCAAAGCCCGAGATCGGCGTCTCCGACGCCATCAACAACGACATCGTCATCCTCTCCAATGCCGCGAGCTGCCTGGTCTATGATCGCCCCATACGGCGCGACGGCCTCCTTTGGAGCGAACTGGTTGATTGGTGGCGGTCGCAGGATCCGGCATCCGACGAACCCGCCCGCGCGCTCGGCGAGCGATTGCACGCCTCGCTCGCCTCGGATGCCGAACGCACCCTCTTCAGTACCTATTTCAAGATCTACCGGCCACGCCTCGGCGACGCGCTGCCGGCGCTCATCCCGCAGGTCTATCTTCACTACGATCCCGCCGTGGTGAAGCTTCTCCGGCATCGCTCCGGGCTACGCCGGCAGCGCATGGATTTCCTGTTGCTGCTCCCCGGCCATCAGCGTGTCGTCATCGAAGTGGATGGGTCGCAGCATTTCAGCGCCGAAGGGAAACCCTCGCTCACCCTTTATGCGGACATGGTCTCGGCCGATCGCGATCTTCGTCTGGCTGGCTACGAGATCTATCGCTTTGGATCCAACGAACTCGCCGGCGCCAATGCGCCGGCCGAAATCGAAGGCTTCTTCGATCGTCTCTGGGCACTCCACAAACCAATGCCACACAAATCCTGATGCCGACCGCAGGGGCGGTTCGAACGGATGTCATGGACGAAACGAGTCCTTTCGGCTTGGCCGTGAAGGAACTACAGAAGCCCCGCGTTCGGGTTCTCGTCGGAACCGATGCGAAGTCAAGCAAGGCGACAGGAGCAATCCTGCGGACGCACCGTCGATATTGATCGCCTGCGATAAGATCCGACTATAGAGTGGCTAAACAGGCGATTCAGCCGACGGTTACATTTAACTCGTGTCCGAAGTCTCCGCGCCATTATCATCCGTCGCGTCTTCTCCGTCGCGATCAAATTGGGACCCTGGAAAATCGCCGGCCAACAGCCTTTCCTTGCTGAGCAACCCGGCATCCTCGAGCTGCTCCATGTCTGGCAGATCGCGCAAGGTCTCGAACCCGAACTGCGACAGGAACGCCGGCGTGGTGACGAAGGTGTAAGGCGCGCCGGGCGTCGGGCTGCGCGGACCCGAGGCGATGAAGCCGAGTGAGCGGAGCGTTCCGATCAAATCGCGGCTGACCTCCTTACCGAAGAACTGGCCGAGTTCGCCGCGGGTGATCGGCTGAAAGTAGCCGATGCACATCAGCACCAGGCTCTCCGTCGAAGACAGAGGTCGGAGATTGTCGCCGAGCCCGGTGGCAGTGTGGATCGCGTTGGCGAAGCCCTTTTTGGTGCGGTGCTGCCAACCGCCGGCGACGGAGACGAGTTCGTAGGGCCGGCCGCGCAGTTCGTCGCGGATGTCGTCGATGATCAGCTCAATGTTGCAATCGCGGCCGACGACGCGGGTCAGCGCCTCCCGGCCGACCGGCTCCGGCGACGCGAAGATCACCGCTTCGATCCGGCCCATCCACTCGCGCCAGTGCAGCTCGGGCGGCAGGTCCGCAAGTTCGGTATCAAGCCCTTCGCTGGATCTAGAGCACGTCCGGTTTAATCTGGGTCATAACCTGCGGCCTTGAAGTAGTTCTGGCATTCGGCTGGGGTGAAGAGGTCGACGAGCGATCCGACGGCGGTCCACAGGGCTGTGATTGTCCTCTCGGCTTTGGCCCGCATAAGAGCCTTGAGTTTTGAGAAGGCGTTTTCGATCGGATTGAAGTCGGGGCTGTAGGGCGGCAGGAACATGAGCCTCGCGCCGGTCGTCTCGATTGCATCGCGAACGCCGGCGGCCTTGTGGGCGGGAAGGTTGTCCATCACGACGATGTCGCCCTCCGACAGGGTCGGGACCAGCACCTGCTCGACATAGGCCAGGAATACGTTGCCGTTCATGGCGCCGTCATAGACGAACGGGGCGGTCATGCCCGTCAGCCGCAGTGCGCCGGTGAAGGTGGTGGTTTTCCAATGGCCGTGCGGCACGCCCGCCCGGCAACGCTCACCGCATGGCGCACGGCCCCGCAGCCGGGCCATCTTGGTCGATAGTCCAGTTTCATCGATGAACACCAGCTTTGCCGGATCGAGGTCGAGTTGGCCGTCGAACCACGCACGACGGCGCTTCAGGATGTCGGGACGATCCTGCTCCAGTGCATGTGCGGACTTTTTTTGAACGTCCAGCCGTGCCGGCCAAGCCAGGCGCTTAAGGCGCTGCGACTGATCCGAGCCGATCGCTCGACCGCCAGCCGCTCTACCATCTCGTTCAGCGTGATGTCCTTGCGCTCATCGATCAACCCCACGATGAAGGCTCTATGCGCATCGAGGCTGGACGCGCGTCGACGGCCTTGCGGCCGCGGCGTCCGCTCGCCGATCTTCGCCCGTGCGATCCACCGGATTGCACTCGATATGCCGACGCCGAACCGCGCCGCCGCCTGCCGGGCAGACATGCCCGCGTCCGAAGCCTTCAAGACCCGCGATCGAAGATCGTCGCTCAGTGCTCTTCCCATCATCCACCTCATCAAAGTGGATGTTGAATCACCCGCGAAGCCCGACGTCACATCACAATCGATTCATTGATCGCGGGACGTGCTCTAGGGGTTGTTGATATTCAGGATTGAACGAACCCGCTGACGCGGGATTGGCGTGTGCATTGGCTGGAATGGCCTCCTGATGGGAAGGTTTGGTTGCTGAGACCAACCCCTGACCAGGAGACCATCCCATGGCTGAAGCCACGGCAGCGGTAAGCCCGCTGCGCCGTCGTATGATCGACGACATGAGCTTGCGCAACCTGTCGCCCGCGACGCAACGATCCTATCTGCATGCGGTGGCGAAGTTCAGCCGTTATTTCGGCCGGTCGCCGGATCGGTTGGGGCTGGAGGACGTCCGTGCGTTCCAGGTTTATCTGGTGTCGCAGGGCATTTCCTGGCCGGCGCTGAACCAGACGGTCTGTGCGTTGCGTTTCTTCTACGGCGTGACGCTGGACCGGGCGGAGATCCCGGAGCGCATCGTCTATGCGCGCACGCCGCGCAAGTTGCCGGCGATCCTGAGCGCCGACGAGGTGGTGCGCTTTCTGGAAGCAGTGCCATCGTTGAAGGCGCGCACTGCACTGACCACCGCCTATGCCGCGGGGTTGCGCGCCTCGGAGGCGGTGAGCCTCAAGGTGGCGGACATCGACAGCGACCGGATGGTGATCCAGGTCCGCCACGGCAAGGGCGCCAAGGATCGCACGGTCATGCTGTCGCCGCAGCTGCTCGGGATCTTGCGGACCTACTGGCGACTGGCACGCCCGCAGGACTGGCTGTTCCCCGGACGAGGCGACAAGCCGATCGACGTGCAGGTCCTTCATGCGGCCTGCCGCTCCGCGACCAAGGCGGCAGGTTTGGTCAAGCGGGTGAGCGTGCATACTCTGCGCCACAGTTTTGCGACTCACCTGCTTGAGAGCGGTACGGATATCCGGATTATCCAGGTGCTGCTGGGGCACAACAACCTCTCGACGACGGCGCGCTACACCCATGTGGCAACAAGCACGATCGCCAGGACGCAGAGCCCGCTCGACCGCCTGACGCTGGAGGTGGTGCCGCCCGCCTGAGCCCGGCGATGCGCTCCGAGCTGGAGGTGGCGGATATCTTCCGTCGCCATGATCATGCCTATCGTCTTGCCCATGACGGCCATCTCGGCCGCGTCGAGCGCCGCGTCATGTCCGCGATCGAGCTCTGCCGGACTGCGGCGCTTGGCGGCCATGTCGAGGCCTGTGAGGACTGCGCACATGCCCGCGTCTGCTATAACTCCTGCCGCAACCGGCATTGTCCCAAGTGTCAGAGCGCGACGCGCGAACGGTGGCTCGCCGACCGTCAGGCCGATCTGCTGCCGGTGTCTTACTTCCACGTCGTGTTCACGGTGCCGGCCGAAGTCGCCGAGATCGCCTTTCACAATAAGGCAGTCGCCTATGCCATCCTGTTCGAGGCCGTCGCCGCAACGCTCAAGACCATCGCCGCCGATCCGCGGCACCTCGGCGGGGAGATCGGGTTCCTGGCCATTCTTCACACATGGGGCCAGGCGCTCACCCATCATCCGCACATCCATTGCCTCGTCCCCGGCGGCGCTCTCTCTTCCGATGGGCGCTGGCTCAGCTGCCGGCCACGCTTCTTCCTGCCCATCCATGTCCTCTCCCGCCTATTCCGGCGGCTGTTCCTCGAGCGGCTCCAGGCGGCCTATGCGGCTGGGCGACTGCGCTTCTCCGGCACGCTCGACGGGCTCGGTCAGGCCCATGCCTTCACGGCCGCGATCCGGCAGCTTCGTCGCAAGAACTGGATCGTCTATGCCAAGCCGCCGTTCGGCTCGCCCGAGCAGGTCCTCGCCTATCTCGGCCGCTATACCCACCGGGTCGCCATCGCCAACAGTCGCCTGGTCAGCGCCGACGAGACCAGCGTAACCTTCCGCTGGCGCGATTATCGTCACGGCAACGCGCCCAGGCTGATGTCGCTCGATCCGCACGAGTTCATCCGTCGCTTCCTGCTGCACTGCCTGCCCGACGGCTTCCACCGCATCCGCCACTATGGCTTCCTCGCCAATGGATGCCGCCGGACCCGACTCACCATCATCCGGCAACTCCTGGTGGCGATGAAGCTCGCTGCGACCGCCGCAGCCGGCGAGACCACCAGGCCGCTCCCGCGCTTTGACCCAACCGTCTGTCCCTGCTGTGGCGGCATTCTGCGCATCACCGCCACGCTGCCGCGATGGCGCACTGGGCCATCACGACCGCAGCCGGATACCTCATGACGACAGGATGTCGCCCCAGCATCGATCGTGGCAGCGTCGCGGCATCAGCGTCGACGGACGCAATGACCCCCCATATCGTCATCTTCCCGACCAGCCCGAAGAGCACAAGCATTACCCCGAAGCACGCCCAAAGATGCCAACGGGCGCGTCGATCGCCTCGGTCAACGTCGGCGTCTCGGCCTCGTCTTCACCGACATGGCAGCGTTGCATCACACCAAGCCGCACACCTAGAGCAGGCTTCGCGATACTAATCCCATAGCGCGTGGCCGCGTCAGCGGGTTCGCTCAATCCGGCTTCAATGAGGTCGCGCACCGCGCCAAGCCAGACCATCACCGCCGCGCGACCTCACAGAACCCTCCAGATTCCCAAAACGTTTGATGGGTGATTCATTCCTCTCATGATGGAGGTATGAATGGCGCGCTTTGATCTTACGGATTTCGAGTGGTCGGTCATCGAGCCCTTGTTGCCGAACAAGCCTCGTGGCGTCGCGCGTGTTGACGACCGGCGGGTTTTGAACGGGATATTCTGGCGATTGCGGACCGGTGCGCCTTGGGCGGACATTCCGGAGCGCTATGGCCCGCACACGACATGCGTCAACCGCTTCAATCGGTGGCGCAAGGCCGGTGTGTGGGATCGGCTTCTGAGCGCGGTTTCAAAGGCTTACGATGGCGATATCGTAACCGGGGCAGATTTCCGGGCGGAGGTGGGGTTTGCAGGGGGGCGGGTTTGTGATTCACCCTTTGCGTGACTCTGCCGCCGAATGATTCGCTTGAAGGCCTGTCGCTGGCGGAACTCCGCGGGCTGGTTGGGACGCTGCTCGGCGAAGTGCGGGGTCTTCACGGACAGGTCGAGAGCCTGCAGATGGAGAACCAGGCGCTGCGCGCCGACAACCAGAGCCTGAAGGACGAGATTAAGCGTCTGAAGGACCTGCCTCCGCGGCCGCCAATCAAGCCGTCCAAACCGTCGGGGATGGAGAAGGCGACGGGGGCGAAAGCGGCCAAGGGCAAGCGTCGGCGGCGCGGCGCCAAGCGCGACAGCGCTCGTGTGAGCCGCGAGGTGACGGTTGCGGTGAGCTCCCCTGCGGGCTCCCGCTTCAAGGGGTATGAGACGATCCTGGTGCGCGATCTGGTGTTGTCGGCCGAGGTGGTGCGCTACCGGCGCGAACGCTGGGTGACCCCCAGCGGCGAGACGATCGTGGCGCCACTGCCGTCGGGGATTGTCGGCGGCTGGGGCGCGAACCTGCGCCGCTTCATCCTGGCCTGCCATTTTCAGGGCCAAGTGACGACGGAGCGATTAACCGCACTCTTGACGGGCATTGGCGTCGACATCTCGAAGCGTCAGGTGGTGCGGCTGATTTCGGAGGGCCTCGAGGTCTTCGTTGCAGAGGATCGTGACGTGTTGCGCACCGGACTTGCCACGGCGCGCTGGATCACGGTCGATGATACGTCGGCGCGCCACGCCAACCAGGACGGCTACACCGCTCAGATCGGCGATGACCGCTTCACCGCGTTCCGCACCGGGCGAT
The DNA here is from genome assembly GCF_042682105.1 of Mesorhizobium calcicola. Taxonomy (NCBI): domain Bacteria; kingdom Pseudomonadati; phylum Pseudomonadota; class Alphaproteobacteria; order Hyphomicrobiales; family Phyllobacteriaceae; genus Mesorhizobium; species Mesorhizobium calcicola. The sequence continues at coordinate 93,020 of NZ_JBHUGY010000021.1, read as the reverse complement.
CGAAGTCACGGGGGGCGTTCCTGGTAACGCTGCGCGCCGGGCACGGCGATTACGTCATCAATGACGAGGCGTTGGCCTATATGCGCGGCCGCAACCTCGCTGGTCCGGTGATCGACCGGCTGGCGGCTTTCCCGCAAAAGGTGTTTGCCGACAGCGCCGCCTGGCAGGCGCATCTGGCAGCACTGGGCCTCGACCAGCTTGCGGTTGAGCCGAACCCGGTCAAGATTGCCACTGAGGGGGCGATGTGGGGGGCGATCCGCCATCATGGCTTTCTTGCCGACGCCGTTATCGTCTCCGATGACGCCGGCCAGTTCCGCATCGCCGACCATGCTCTGTGTTGGGTCCACGCCGAGCGGCTCGTCCACAAATTGGTGCCGATGACGCCAGACCAGCGCCAGGCCGTTGACGTCATGCGCCAGTTGATCTGGTGGTTCTATCACGACCTGAAGAGCTATCAGCGGTCACCTTGTCCGCGCCGCGCGGCGGCCTTGCGTGCCCGCTTCGACCGCCTGTTCAAACGACGAACCGGCTACGTCATGCTCGACAGGCTGCTCACCCGGCTTCACCGCCGCAAGCATGAACTCCTGCGCGTTCTCGATCGCCCCGAGATCCCACTCCACACCAACGGTTCGGAAAATGACATTCGCGCCGTCGTTATCAAACGCAAGATCTCCGGCGGGACCGTCAGTGACGCAGGCAGAGATGCCCGCGATGTCCTGCTCGGCCTGATGAAGACCTGCACCAAGCTCGGCGTCTCCTTCTTCGCCTACCTCGGCGACCGCCTTGGTATCCCCACACAAACCGCCGTTCTGCCGCTTCCCGATCTCGTCAGCCAAGCCGCTCCAGCCTGATCGCCCGGAAATCTGCCCCGGTTACGGCGATATCCAGATGATCGATAGTTCCAGCGTGCGCGTGCATCAGCACGCCGCCAACGCCCAAAAAAAGATGGCCGACCCAGTTGCATGGGTCGCTCGCGGGGCGGTTTGACGACCAAGATCCACGCGCTCGTCGATGCTGAAGGCCTGCCGATCGACCTAAAGCTGACCGAGGGCCAGGCTCATGACGGTCGCAGCGCCCGTGACATGCTTGATACACTTGTCGAGGGACAGATCCTGTTGGCCGACCGTGCCTATGACAGCGACGAACTGCGGCAAGGCCTGACAGAGCGAGGGGCATGGGCCAACATCAAGCCCATGCCGAACCGAAAGAATGTCCCAGCTTTCAGCCCCTTCCTCTATAGATACAGAAACCTCGTCGAGCGGTTCTTCAACAAAATCAAACACTACCGTGCAGTCGCCACACGATACGACAAGCGATCTGATAACTTCCTGGCTGGCGTCAAACTCGTTTCCCTGAGAATCTGGATGCGATTTAATGAGTCTATGGCCTAGCATTACAGTTGCATATTTATCTATGGTCTGAATCTATGGGTCTCCATGATTCGGAGGTCATGGATGACAGGTGCATCAATCGAAACTACGCTTGAGCTTTGGGCATCATCGCTGCGTGACGTGAAAGCGCGTATGCGCGGACTGTTTACGCAGGAGCGAGTTGCAGCATCTGCGAACCTTTTCCTGGACGGCTTGCTGGGTGACGAGCGGCGTAAGACAGGTTGGATGCGCGCTGAGGCGGCCGGTGATCCCGGCCCGTGGCGGCAACAAGCCATTCTGGGTCGCGGGCGTTGGGACGCGGACGCACTTCGCGACATCGTGCGAGAGTATGTTGTAGAAAACCTCGCCACAGATGATGCGGTCCTGGTCATCGATGAGACGGGCTTCCTCAAGCAGGGCAAGACATCGTGCGGTGTTGCGCGTCAATATACAGGTTCTGCAGGCAAGATAACGAACTGCCAGATCGGTGTGTTCGCCGCCTATGTGTCCGCTCGCGGTCATGCCTTTGTCGATCGGGCCCTGTACTTGCCCAAAAGCTGGACCGGAGATCCGGTAAGGCTTGCAGCAACCCATGTTCCTGAGGCTATAGCCTTCGCTACCAAGCCAGGCTTGGCTGTCGATATGATACGGCGTGCGCTGGCAGCCGATGTGCCGTTTTCATGGGTGGCCGCAGATGCGGTGTATGGCGTCGGGGACGTCGAAGGAACCCTGCGGCGAGCCTGCAAAGGCTACGTTCTTGGGGTCAAGTCGGACCACCATTTCGGCTCTTGGTCGGGGAAGCCTCCGGTCGCCGGCACAGCTCAGGAGATCGCCCGTGATCTCGATCCAAGTGCATGGCAGCGTCTTTCCGCCGGTGAGGGCACCAAAGGCGCGCGGCTTCATGACTGGGCCTACTGCGAACTCGCCGATCTCGATGCCGACGAATATAACGAGACGAAATCGGGGCTTTGGACCCGTGGCCTCCTGATCCGGCGCAATATCAGCGACGGCGATCTCGCATTCTTCACCACATGGTGCCCGGCCGGGACGGGCATCCAGACGCTCGTTTCCGTGGAAGGCCATCGCTGGGCGATCGAAGACAGCTTCGAGACCGCCAAGAACGAGCTCGGACTCGATCACAACGAAACCCGGTCATGGCATGGCTGGCATCGCCACGCCTCCCTCGTCATGCTCGCCTTCGCCATGATGGCGGTGATCCGATACCGCGCCAATGACGCGACGCCCCAAAAAAGACCGCGGATGCCGACCATCAGGATTTGATCCGCTGGTCTATCCAGGAAGTCCGGCGCATCGCCATCAGACTCGCCCAGCGTCGCATAAACCCCGCCTACGTCATCGCATGGTCATGCTGGAGGCGCGCCCATCAGGCGGCCGCTCGACGAGCTCACCTAAAATCTAGAATGCAACTGTAATGCTAGAGCGGTTTTCCCTTAATCGGAGTCGTTTGTTTGCAGTGAACGGCTTGTTCTGATTCCCTGATCGAAGTGATTTGCGGAAGGAGCAGCGGCATGGCACGAGCTTACAGCCTGGATTTGCGGACGCGTGTTATCGAGGCGATAGAGGCAGGCCTGTCGACCCGAGAAGCGGCACGGCGGTTTGCCATCGGGATATCGACGTCTGGTGCATGGTATCGGGCCTGGCGTTCGAGCGGCAATCTGGAACCTGGGCGGCAGGGCAAGCCGAAGGTATCGAAGCTGGACGCGCACGAGACTTTCATTCTCGCCTTGGTCGAGACCGATGAGCGGGACATCACGCTTGCCGAGATCGTCGATCGCCTTGCGGCAGAGCGCGGGGTCAAAGCCAGCCTGACGACGGTCCATGCGTTCTTCGCAAAGCGTGGCATCACGTACAAAAAAAGACAGCGCACGCGGCCGAACAGCAGCGACCGGATGTTTTGGCAGCGCGGGAAGAGTGGTTCGAAGGCCAACTCGATCTCGATCCGAGCCGCCTGATCTTCATCGACGAAAGTGGCCTCAATACCAAGATGGCCCGGCTACGAGGCCGCTCTGCGCGTGGACAGCGTTGCCGGGCGGCTGTTCCTCATGGGCACTGGAAATCCACGACCTTCACGGCCGGCCTGCGCCTCGACGGGATCGTCGCGCCCTGGCTCCTGGACGGCGCCATGGATGGCGAAGCATTCCTGGTCTACTTGCGCCGCGTCCTCGTGCCGACGCTTCAACCCGACGATGTCGTCGTGATGGACAACCTGCCTGCTCATAAAGTGGTCGGTGTCCGCGAAATCATCGAGGCTGCGGGGGCTTCCCTTCGCTATCTTCCGCCCTACTCCCCGGACTTTAACCCCATTGAAAGCGCATAGTAAGGAAACCTCTGGAGGTGAGGTTCCGCTGATACCACGCATTGGCCACAAAGCGCTGATTCTGTTGACCCAATGGATGGCGAATCGTGATGAGCCAGAAGCGAATATACATCCGCTGGACGGATTTGCCGGCAGATCGCCGTCGTCGCCTCGTAGCGCTGATCAGCAGCCTGATACAACGGAATGTGTCGACGGATCGGGAGATCGGTCATGAATGCAGAACCGAGCCTGCTCACCTTCACGTTGCCGGAAAAGATCCACAGCCGTCACAATGATCGCCAGGCCATCGTGTACGTTCGGCAGTCGACGGTTCGACAGGTCGAACACAACCGCGAGTCAACGCGGCTTCAATACGCCTTGGCGGACCGGGCATTCCGGCTGGGGTGGCGTCGTGACCAGATAACGGTGATCGATGACGATCTGGGCCGCTCGGGCGCGTCGGCGCTTGATCGGCCCGGCTTCCAGCGTCTCGTCGCGGAGGTTGGGCTCGGTCATGTCGGAATGGTCATTGGCATCGAAGTCTCCCGCCTCGCACGATCATGCCGTGACTGGCATCAACTTCTGGAAATGTGCGCGTTGTTTGATACGCTGATTGGCGATGCCGACGGCATCTACGATCCGAGCACCTACAATGACCGGCTGTTGCTCGGCCTGAAGGGCACGATGAGTGAAGCTGAGCTCCATATTCTGAAAGCTCGGATGTACGAAGGGCGCAAGGCCAAGGCGTGTCGTGGCGAACTCATCCTTGGTCTGCCGCGCGGTTATGTGCTGAAGCCCTCAGGCGAAGTGGCACTGGACCCGGACGAGGAGGTTCAAAGGGTCATACGCCTGGTCTTCGCTTTGTTTGAAAGGTGTCGCTCGATCAGTGGCGTCCTGCGATACCTCGTGGACCATGACATCGCACTTCCCGATCGTATACGGAGCGGCCCTGAAAAGGGCGACGTGTGCTGGAACCGACCTAATACGGCCACTCTCAGCGACATGCTTCGTCATCCTGGTTATGCCGGTGCCTATGTCTTCGGGCGCCGTCACCATGACGGACGCCTCCGGCTTCCCGGAAAGCCGCATAGCGGCCGACGCTTCGTTCGCGATCCACAAAAATGGATGGTGCTGCACCAAAACGCACATCCAGCGTACATTGACTGGCAATCCTATGAGCGGAATCAGGAACTGATGGCGGCAAACCGTTCTCGATATACCGGCGTCCCGCGTGGTGGCGCAGCACTGCTTGGCGGCTTGATGATCTGCGGCGTGTGTGGCCGCAAAATGGTGACCGGCTACAATGATGACGGACGGGAAGCGCGCTATAGCTGCAGCTATGAGGCCACCACCTATGGCGGTCCACGGTGCCAGTCGATCAGCGCCCGTCCGGTGGACACATGTCTGACCGCGTTGATTCTTGAAGCCCTTTCGCCGGCAGCAATCGACGTCAGCCTTCAAGTTGCCGAGGATATCGAACTCGAACGACAGCAGCTCCATGACGGCTGGAAGCAGCGACTGGAACGCGCAGATTATGAAACATCACTCGCACGTCGGCGCTACGAAGCTGTCGATCCTGACAACCGTCTGGTCGCGCGGACGCTTGAACGGGATTGGGAAGCAGCAATGGCGACGAAACAGGCGCTCGCGGATGATCACCAGCGGGCCCTTGCGCGCCAACCTGAGCGGCTAACGGCGGAGGAAAAGGACACGGTCCGCCGGCTGGCAGAAGATGTGCCTGCCCTGTGGAGGGCGCAGTCCACTACATCACGCGACCGGCAAACCATCGCCCGTATGATGCTCGATCGCGTCGTCATCCGGGTGTTTGGAGAAACCGAGCGTGCCGAGGTAAAATGCCACTGGGCCGGAGAGATCGTGACGACGCATCCGATTGTCCGAACCGTAAGACGCTTTGAACAACTGGAGCATCACGACGAAATACTGGATCGGATCGCGGCGTTGCGTGCCGAGGGGGCGACCGCTCGACAGATCGCCGACGATCTCAATGCGAAAGGCTGGACGCCTGCGAAGAAGCCAACGTTCGACGCGTTGATCGTCCAGAAGCTTCTGGTACGAAAGGGACTTGGAAAGAAGCGACCCATCTGGTCCGGCAATGTTCCCCGTCGCAATGCCGACGAGGTGACCCTGCAGGAACTCTCCGAACAGCTCGGCGTCCATCGCCAGACCGCCTACGGCTGGCTCCGGCGCGGAAAGCTCAAGGGGCGTATCGCCAAAGTGGGGACACAACGTATCTGGCTCGTCAGCCTGTCTCACGCCTCAACAGGAATCCGGACTGGAGAGTCATCATGACAACACGATCGAGATGGCCTTCGCCAAGCTGAAGGCTTTACTGCGAAAGGCAGCAGCCCGGTCCATCCCGGAATTATGGGACGCCGTGGCCGTCGCCATCGATCGTTTCCACCCCAAAGAATGCGAAAACCTGTTCGCCCACGCCGGCTACGATGCCTAACCGTGATTATCCAGAAACTGCTCTAGGTGGAGTTAATAGCCCATCGGTTCAGCAGTGGGGCCGAGGAGCGTTTCGGACTCGAGAATTTGAAACGGACCAACCAACAATCGAGCGGCTTGGTCACGTAGAGAATTCCGAGAAATCCGATTCCGAGTCAGGGAGTAACGGGCAGAATTCGTGTCAACCCTGCGGCATCCGCTTGCGGACGCGGGATATCTCGACAATCCGCTCAAGATCCCGCCTCCCCTGGCGGGTGACACGCCTGCGCAGGACATTCGTTGCTTCGGCGCGGTCGTAGCCGGCGGCGACAAGAAGATCGAGCGTGCCCCGGAGTAAAATCTTGATGGTCAAGCGGTCTGCCGGAGAGCTGACCCTAGCTTCGAGGACATCAATGTAAGCAACCGACGCTGCCGCCAAGGCGAGGTCGACGGCGATGGCCTCAGGCGCGCCCCGGCGCATCAATCTTGCGCGGTATCGGCGCTGGTGCGCCTGATGTGGCGTGAGCGGTTCATCCTGTTCGCCTGGCATTTTGTGCTCCTACATCACAATGAGAACGTCCCTATCTCAATGTGACGAAGGTTGGCTCCGACGATGCAAGTAACAACGGTGCCGTTGCACGGGCGGTGTAACCGAAAGGTGTCAAACTCAATTTAAGTCAGGTTGCCTGCAACGGCAGGTGAGGTGCCGGCACGTCCACTCAATTCCCCATACGGAGGTATTGGCTCACCATGTGACTTGCACACCTTCCTGCCGATCTTGAGATTGGAAGTTCGCCGATATTGGTCATAGCTGCTCGGCGAGCGCGTCACCGAAAACACACGGCGTGCAGGCGTGTCAGGATCTGGATAAATTCCTGCCCGGACGGCGGAACCGTGCTCTTTTCGCCGGGTCGGATCAGATACACCGCAGGCAAAGTTCAGAGGCGCCGGGAGCGACGGCCTCCAAGCGTCCGGCCTCCGCCTTTCCTTTTCAGCTGAACAGGCCGCCTAGAATAGGGGCCCGTCGCAGTAGTCACTGGTCATGTGGCGGCGAGGCTCAGCTTTCTGCTACCGAGCGTGCAGGATTACGTGGCCGAGAACCACCCGCCGCGGCTGATCGTGGCGCTGATGCGGGAATAGCTTCATCTTTCGGCGATTGTTGGCGGCTGCCGGAGCGGACTTGGTCAGCCACCGTTTGATCCGCGATGATGACGGCTACCAACGCATGAAGAAGCGGGAGGCTGAGCTTCAGGCCGAAATTGGCCGGTGGCCGACGCGGCGGAGGACACGCTCCACGGCAGGAATGCTGCTAAGATGCCCGATTGGAAAGCCGACAAGCAGAAGCGGCTGGAGGGATCGCGGTGCCAAGGCCCAAGCTGGAGGCGAAACCCAAAGCCGCCGCCCCTTGAAGCCGTATTGATATGACGTCTGCCTGGCCACGCCGATCTCGCCGGCTATGCGAAGTGAATCCCAGCCAGCCCGCTTCAGGATGCCGCAAACGGCGATGTAGTGATCCCTGATTTCCTGGTGCGACGCAGTCCTCATGACGGCCTCACTTCCGATCGTGCTGCGTCGGCTGCGAAGGCTGCCCAATCCCAGTCGGGCAGCTGCATGTCGCGGATGACGTTCAGCGCGTGTGAGACGGCACGGTCCATCGACCGGACCAGACGTTCGTCCGGCTGGCCGACTTTCAGGTATGAGGCCTTCGCCTTCTCCGCTTGCCGGACAGAGTACTCGAGCAGACCGATCATCGATGCCGGGTCAGGCTCGCGGCATACGGCGGCGACCGTGTTGAGCAGCCATTGTGTCTGCATCGCGACCTCGGCGCTGGCCTTAGCCAGGGCTTCGAATTCGTTTCTCATAGTGTTCCTCCCGTTCTTTTTGAGGTTGATCAACATCGTAGCGTGTAGGGATGTGCTCGCGGACGATACCTTTGCGCTCAGGTCTCTCTGGTAAGACCGCAGGCTCACAGGAACCTCCCGACGCAGCCGCTCTGCAGATCGTAGCGGTTGTCGATCCAGAACATAGCCGACTGAAATTTTTCTCCGAAAAGCAGCTTATCAGCGGTCTCTTTCGACACCTTGCCGAGCGTGTCCTTGCGGATCGTTTCAGCCCAAGCCCTCTGCTTCGGCGTCCCGGTGAGAGCCTTGCCGCCGAGGACCGTTGCGGCCCGACGTTCCTCCTTTGCGGTAACCTTGGCCTTTTCGGTTCTCAGCGCGTCAGCCTCGACCGCATTCTTCGGCAGAGCGGCCTTCGCTGCGTCGTCCATCGCATCGTATGCATCTGCTTTAGCGACGTATGCGTATTGAAGCCATTTCTCTGAATACGTGTTCCTGAAGGGCTCGCCGACACCCGTGACGACATACTCGCGCAGCGACTTCGATGTGAACCTATCGCCTGCGGCGAAAGTGCCCGGAGCTGCTTCGACGTACATCTTGTCGTCCGTTCTCGTGATAGAATCGAGCGGCTCGTCGTGACGCTTTGGCTCGCGCGCCAGCGCCGACATGACGGCGATGATCCGGCCGAAATCCTGGTCTTCGACGAGATGCACGATCTGCCCGCGGTTGGTAATATCCGACAGCTCAATAATGCGCGTCGTCAAGCTGCCAGAAACGACGCGGTCGCCCACGGCCGCGCCCTGGGGCACGTATGTGTAAAGCTTGTGCGCGCCGTCGTGAGTGCGTGTCCTGATACCAGTGCGCTCGTCTGCTTCGATGTCTTTCGGTTCAGAGGTCACGACGGGCATTGAAGGCTTTGCCTTCGGCTCCGCCGGCTGCGCGGCCTTCTTCGGAGCCTTCGGAGCGGCAGGCTTGCGGATCGGAGCAAAGCCGCTGTACGCCTTGCCGTCTGCCGCCGTGAAGACCAGCAGCTTTTTCGAGAGCGTCGGGATGCCATAGGCGCTGACGGATACGCCGTTCACGTCGACGGTCTCGAGGAACTCGTGCCTGTGGCTCGTGTCCGCCAGAGCCCTGCGGACGATCTCGTCCGCGGAGAACGGCACCGCCCGCAGCTGCGTCTTCTGCGCGGTCGTTTTGAACGCGCTCAGTATCGATGCGGTGAGTGTTTCAATGTCGCTCATGTCATTCTCCTTTGTCTTCAGCACTTTTGAAAATAATTACCTTCAGCAAAGGTGTGTTCGCTGTTCAGCCATCGAGAATTTCGCCGGCACGATCGTCAGTCCCTCAAAAGGCACCCGACATAGAGGCCGAGCAGTGCCTGACAGGTGCCCTGGTTCCACTCATGCAGGCATCCTCGACGGACCGAGATGGTCGAATTCCGGAATCCTTGCGGACCGGCTACTCGGACCACCGGACGACACTGCTCGCTGACGAAATCGTTATGGTACCGAACGACTTGGCTGCAAGGTAGGCCGCCTCGGCTTCGGCATCAAAGATCAAAGAAGCCCCGCCTATCCTGGCGGGGCTTCGGGGTCTGACGGATCAGACGTGGGGTCTCGACATGGCCGTCAGGCGGTCGAGCAGCCGTTCGCGGACGGCACCCGGCTGACGCTGTTCGCGATCGTGCCGGACTTCGAACCGCTCGCCCGTCTCGGCGTAGTAACGTCGGAGCGCGTCGAGCGCCAACGCCGCCGACCGTTTGGCAGCCGCTTCGGAACCGCGGTTCGCGCACGGGTAGCGACGCGGAATGGTCACCGCGCAGCGCGGCTGCATTCTGTCGCCGGACGGCACGAACTGGATCTCTGCCATCCAGTTCGGCGGACCTTGGCGCAGGGTTCGCATGTCGAGGGGGGTGGCCTGGAACACCCGCGTTTCGTAACTGCCCGGGAGGGTCAGTTCGTTGACGGATCTAAGTTTGAGTTTGAGGGCAGCCTTCATCTTCTTGGACTCCACTGTTGGTATGATGAGGTAGGAGTGGGAAGTCCCGGACCCGCTTAGAGAGCGCGGTTCAAGCAGTCAGGCGATGACGCAACATGACAGCCAATGCGGCTGTAATCATGGATCAGCATCGGAGTCGAGATCTCCGAAATATGCAGGCCAGATTATTTAGGATGAGGTGAATCCTTTAGGGAGGGAACCGTTCAAATTGTAACGGCTCCGCACCGGCAGGCGCGGAGCCGTATGAATCAGGCGGCGAGCTTGTCGGAAGCTGGCGACAATCATGGACGACGCCGAGCCCGACGTGCTGGCCTACATGACCTTCCCGAAGGAACATCGCGCCAAGCTCCACTCGACGAATCCGATCGAGCGTCTCAACGGCGAGATTAAGCGGCGCACCGAGGTCGTCGGAATCTTCTCGAACGACGATGCGATCGTGCGCCTCGTCGGCGCAATCCTGCTCGAACAAAACGATGAATGGGCAGTGCAGCGGGCCAGATATATGACCCTGGAAACGATCAGCCAGATGATCGATGATCCCCTCATCAGCCTGCCAGCCGTGGCACGCTGATCAGCCCGGCCCATGCGGGAGAGCATGGCGACCAATGCCGCCAGCTACACCACGCCGGGGGACACGATCGATCGCCCCCACAGCGATTGGAGTTCAAGAGCCGCGAGCCGTTGGCAATCACCGCGGCACACCAAGCAGCCTCGCCCCATATTAGGCGGGACCGGCCGACGTTCGGATAAGAACCGCCTTGCGTCAGCCGATGCGCGAGGTCATCACGCGACGTCTCTCAGCGGCAGTGTCCGCCGCAGCCAGCAATCCAGCAGCCGCTCGCCGATGAAGCGCATGCACGGCACAGCCATGGAATTGCCGACGGCCCGGTATCGCGGCGTGTCCGCAGCCTGGCGCCCACGGAACGGAACATCGGTCCATCCGTCCGGAAATCCTTGCAGGCGCTCGCATTCCACCGGGAGCAGATATCGGACGACCCACCGAGGGCCGGTAGCAGAAGCGGTTTTTCGCCGGCTCGATAACCCATCCCGTGATCTCGATCGACCCGTCGAAAGACGTAGATCCCCACGCCTACGCCGCGCGGCACTGGACGACGCGCATCCCGGGAGGGACTGGACAACGCTCGGCACCTGGTTGGTGCCGCTGTCGCTAGAGCGCAGCGTTGGCGCGATGGTCCAGGAGGCGGCGATGCCTCCTGCCTTGCTCCCCTGCCCGGCCATAAAGGCCAAAGCCTCGCCGTGCACGACACATTGCTTATGCCCGGTGCCCGTACGTGATCCGGCGAGCAACGTATAAGCGACATCCGGCGAAGCCTTTGGCACATAGTCGTCGCAGAGTGCATAGACTAGCGAACCGCCCGCAGAACCTTCGGCAGCGGCGCCGGGAGTTCCTTTCCGCGTTTCTCCGCCCGCCGCAGAATGCCCTCGCAAGCCTTCCGGCTCAAACAATATCGCGCAAGGATCGATGGACTGGTCTCCAATACTTGCGACAGCGAAGACGCGACGGCGACGTTGGGGCACTCCCCAATATTGTGCGTCGAGGACACGCCATGCCACCTGCCCCTCGGGTCCAGCAACGTGACCCGCGTTCGTCCACTTTTGCCCTGGCGCGACGAGCGCCTGGCTTTCCCCGACCAGCGCGGCGAGCAAATTCCCAAAACCGTTCGTCTTGTCTGACAAGATTCCATGCACGTTCTCCCAAATGACAAATTGAAGATTGTTGATGCGGCGCATCCGCTCCACCAACCGGCAGAAAGCGAGCGTCAGATTGCCCCTTGCTCCGGTCAGTCCTTCCCGCAGGCCAGCCACCGAAAAATCCTGGCAAGGTGTGCCACCCTCGAGCACGTCGACCGGCCCTAGCGCCTTGAGATCCTCATCGGTGATCCGGGTGATGTCGCCAAGATTTGGTATGCCGATTTCCGGCAGCCCCGCCACGGCTTTGGCACGCTTGAGATCGCCCTCGGGCAAATGTTTGGGGCGGCTAGCGCCACAGCGATGATGAAGCACATGACACGGAAGTGGTTCGATCTCGCTGAAGCCGACGAACCGAAAGCCTAACGGCTTCCAAGCGACACTTGCCGCCGAGATACCTGAGAAAGTCGAGAAAACCCGCATGCAAGAAAGCCCTCGTTGTTGATGCCTGCAACCAGGGTTCCCCGGATTTTTAACCAGGTCAAATTCCCAAATAGAACCAATATGTTGACACGCTTCAGCTTTCACTGGGGTCGGTCAACAGATTTTGCTGAAAATAATTTGACGAGGACTGATTCTGTTGCATTTCAGCAACATTTTTGAGAGCAACGATGGAACACATGCCAAGTGCCCAGTCACCGAGTAGTAGCCGTCATCGCAATAGACGTCGTTAAACTCGGCCATGGCGCGCCGGGCGACTTCCGGGATCATTTCATCGAGAATTTCGGCGATGTACGCCTCGCGGCTGCGATCGTCTGGAAACTCGTGTGCGCCGAGGAACGTCGAGACCACCTCGAAAGGCTGGGAAAGCCCGCCAGACGGCTGGCGACCACAAAATTCCATACTGCTGAACGTGAGTTGCGGCCGCGCCGATGTCGCCTGAGACGTCCGCGACGAGAAGCGCATCGACCGCTGGTTCAAGGCATGCCGCATCGATCGAGCCGCTCTCCGGTAAACTCGCCCGGGACCGTCACGCCTGTCCGCATGCCCGCGGGCCGCGCCCGCCGAGCACCCACATGTCTATTAATTGAAGCGCGCGGCGCGCTGCCGCTCCCGCCTCTGCCTTTTTCTCTCAGGATTTCCAGCCGCCCGTGAAGTTTTCGCCGGCTCGAGGCATGTCAACAATTGCGGGAGTCCTTGGTGTCACAACCGGGACCAGCCCCCCTGCGACCGGACGCCGCCGGCTTCGTCGTTGACGTCCCTCCGCATCCAGATGACCCTTGTCCAGTTGGCGCTGCCGGCGGACGGGTCCGGGACGGGATCGGATCCTTGCGACACGTCCATGATGCCACGCCCGGCGGCCCGAATCCCGCCAGCGAGGCGACAGATCAAGAAAATAACTTCATCGTAAACTGCAGATTAAATAAAGTCTTATTCCAAGGATTCGTCAAAGTTTTGATATGTGTCAACAATTACGGAAGCACTCGTCAACAAATTAGTCCTTGCAATTGTATCCGACAGCGGACACCCTTAGAGCATGGACGGCGCAAAAAGCGACCGGGACCATGGGGAAAGCCTCCGATGGGGCACGGATACAGGGGTTTTAGATATGTCAGACTTCAACAGCGGCTACGACGGGATCCGCAAGCTTATCGAAAACGGAATCGACAGCGGCGACACCAAGTCTTCCAGGATCGGCGTCATCGACGGCTGCGGGTACCGCGGCATCCGAGGCGCAGACAGCGCCGACACGCTGCTGATGCACGTAGCGGATCAGATCATGGATATCCACGGGCTCAACCAGCTCTCCGGAGAGACTTGGCGGCTGGCCCGGGCGATCATCAGGGGCATGATCGCCCACTTCAACGCCACGGAATCCGCCGAGATCAGCGTGGCTATGAACGGCGTCGAAGATTTCTTCGTGGTCACCGTGCCGGCCTGCGCGATCGAGGAAGAGATCGTCGAGGAGATCGAGGCCCAAAACCGAAGGGTCGGGGGCCAGGACGCGACAGTGGCTTTCAGCAGCAGGAACGCCGTCCGGGTCTACCGCAAGGGCATCGAGATCGAAGGCCTACGCAGCGACGAAGGGAGCGACCTGCTGGACGACGCAGCCTGACGGCGCCAGGGAACCGGGGCTATGGCCCCGGCTGCCCCCTTCCAAGTCCTCCGTGGCGAGGGCTTCGATGGCGGCAGCCACCCGCAAGGACGCGGGAACGAATGAAGGGAGAGATACGATGTTTACGGAGAAAGAAGCGAAGGCCGAAATCCTTATCGCGCTGGGCGCTATCGATGCGGTCAGGCAGCGGCTCCACGGGTTCAAAAAGGTCCGGCTGCACGAGTGCGGCGCTGCCGGACTGACTGCAGCGTTAGACGAGGCGGAAAGCATCCGTGCGGCCGCTGCAGATGCCTTCGGGCAGACGCTGGATCTCCTTTGCGCCGGCATGCCGACCCGTGAACTGAACCTCGACCTCGCCCGCGAACTACGCCAGTGCGGCGACCAGTTGCACCGCGCCGAAACGGCCGTCGCCTTCGTCGCGGAAAAGTTGGTTTCCGTAGCTGGCGATGCCGCCGACGAAGCCCTGCGCACACGGCTACAGTCAGAAATCGACGATGCGATCGGGCTCCTGGACCGCGCCAGGGTCGCGTCTGCAACAATCGCCGAGCGCAAGATCGACGGGCTGATCCGGATGCCGAAATTCTGGGCCAGCGCATGCGCGAAGGAGATCGCCGCGCTCCGCGTTCTCAAAGTCAGGGAGGCCGCATGATAGACGCCAAAGCCCGCTTCAACGATCTCCGAGGGGAACTGGGCGTTCCCCTTGACGAACTGGCCACGCTCCTGCGGAGGCCGTTCGGCACCGTAAAGGCCTGGGGCTCCGAAAGCCGACCGGATTGCGTGCCGCCGGCCAACGCGCTCGGCAGCATGGAGGCCGAGCTAGTCGCCAGGGCGATCTCGCGCTGCCGTGCGGCCGGGCTCGAGGTGATCCCCCGCCGGAAGGCCGCCTAGGCATCTCAGGAGGCCGCTGTCCGGCGGCCTTCAGAAAAATCTTACTGTAACATCCAAATCAGTCGGCAAGCAGTTTCAGCATACCGTTAACAATATTGGCGCTCACGAAGGCTGGAATGGGTCGTTGTCAACAAACTAGTCTATTGCAATTCTATCCGATTGCGGACACCCTTGTTATCTGAGCGGCGAAGAAACGCCATGATCACAGGGAAATCCTCCGATGTGGCAAGTTAAAGGAGTTTTAGAGTCCCCGATAGGGGATCTGTAAACCCCACGCCTTTAGGCGGCCGGGATGGGGCGGTGACGATTTGCGGTATAGATTGTCTGGATGGAAGCGTACAAGCGCGGCAGCCATACGGTTTGGGACTGTAAGTATCACCTGGTTTGGGTGACGAAGTACCGCTATGCGGTTCTTGGTGGCGACGTTGGCAATCGGTGCCGTGAATTGCTGCGCGAGACGGCGCAAGCGCATGAAATGGTGGTGCATGCCGGGTCGATCAACCGAGACCATGTGCACATGCTGGTGTCGATCCCACCGAGCCTGTCGGTATCGCGCGCGGTGCAATATCTGAAAGGTCGCAGTTCGCATAAGCTGCTGAGCGAATTCGGGATATTGCGCAAGCGCTACTGGGGTCAGCATCTGTGGGCGAGGGGCTATTGGGCGGCGACGAGCGGAAACGTCACCGACGAGATATGGCTTGAGTACATCAAGAACCAGATGCCACCGGAGCCCGACGACAACTTCAACGTGACATGAGTTGACGCCCTGTCCGCCAATGGGCGGACCGATCCGGCTTTAAGCCGTAAACTGAAGCCACCGCCTTTCAGGCGGTGGAGAATTCACATATGTCAAACTACTTAAGCGTCATGAACGAGCCGGCCGAGCCGGAGACCGAAGAACTGGTGATCCGCACCGAGGTGCCGGCCGACCTCGCCGGCACGGTCGATCTCATCGAACGCAACGATGCCCGTACCGCGACGGTGTGGTTTACCAAGTCCGCCGGGGCGGTCCTCTGCACGGAGGCGGTAACGCTCACTTTCGGCATGGACTCGTATTCCGGGGAACTCACGTACAATGGCGTCGAGCGCTACTACGAGTTCGCTCCTGGGTCGCCGACTGAGGGAGCCATAGGGACCGCCTGGGCGGCGGCGAATCCTGCCGCTGCCGCGATCGAGGCCTGCGAATGGGCGGAGCGGATCGAGGAAGAGGAAAAAGAGGCCGCCTGACCGCGGCGAGGGAAACCGGGGCTTCGGCCCCGGCTGCCCCCTTCCAAGCTCTCCGTGGCGAGGGCTTCGATGGCGGCAGCCACCCGCGGGGGCCCGGAAACGAATGGGAGGGGATGATGGCGACGAAACTCGAGATAGCCGGCAAACACGTCTGGAACGTGTGCATCGCGCTCGACCAGCTGGCGAATACGGTCCTCGGCGGCGATTCGGACGATACCGTCTGCAGCCACGCAGCGAAGCGCATGCACGCCAGCAGGCTCTGGGGCGCGTTCGCGGCCGGCATGGAACGGCTCGACCCAGGTCACATGCAGCGCAGCGCGGAGCATGGCTGCGGCAAGGACTCGATCTCCGAGTTCATCGCCCGCAAGCGGCGGAAGAAAGCCGATTGCGAGTCGGAAGGCGACTCCCCGCCGTCGATCGTCACGCGGCTGGTCATGTGGATGATCATGAGAGCATGGCGCAGCTCGATGACGTCCTGACCCGCTGCGGGAGATCATCGGGTCATCGCTGTCCTGATGGCCCCTGGCTCACCCCGGGGGGCTTTTGCTCCTGCAGGCGCTGTCCGCAATCGGATACCCATCACGGGCTTTTTCCATGGGCCCGAGTAGCCTGGCGCCTCGCCGAGGGCACTCAGTGCCAACGTGTGTCGATCCGTTTTGCGATGAATCAGCCGAAAAGGCTTGAACACACTGACCCGGGCAGGTTTTCCCGATCGGCGCCCGCCCTGATCGCACCCGCTGCGTGCGCGTCCCGCGCTTGCGATGCCTGACCGGCAGGAACGAATCCTTCGTCCAGCGCCGACATCCGCCCGCTGCGGGCGCATTGCCGGAGGCTGCGGCGAGGCATCCGAGAATGGCGTGTAATGGCCGGCTCCCCCGTTACTTCCCTCAACGGAATCGGGATTTCGCGGATCCTTCAGGAGGCGATCGCCTCGAAGCCGCCCTCGACGCACTGAGCTCCTTGCATAGTCGACTGCGCCTGAACGAAGGCGTTCAGCTTGCCCTCCAGCCGGGTCTGCTTCCGGGGGAAGGCTACAAGGAGGTCCGGGCACATGCGCGGGCGGCCGTAGACCTCGCCGTCCACCTCCAGCATCGCAGGACCGCGACGCGGCAGCTGGCAGCCCTGTGTCTCGAAGCGACCTCCTCCGCAGTCGCAGTGGTAGCCATAATCGCTAGGCGCGGCCTCTAGACACCGAAGTCCTTGTCCATCGCCCGCTTCCATCGCCTAGATGACCTTGAGGCGAAGGTCAGGGAATTCGGATCAGCACCTTCTCAAGGCCGAGCACAATGCCGTGGACACGGACACGTGACTTGATCTCGCCCGCCGTGGCAGGCCCGACGTTGTTCGCGGCTATGGCCAAGGATTCGAGCAGGTTCAAGTAGTCGACGGCGGCCTGCTCGGTCGCATGCGCAGCGAAGTGGTCCTCACCTGCCTTGATGACCGCGCTCAGCATGACGACGGACTGGGCATCCAGCGCGGCGACTACTCGATCAACGATGGTCAACGAGACAATCCATCACGCTCTCCCACCAAACCGTGGCCCGGACGCGTCGACCGCCTCCAAGATGTCTTCCATCTCCTCGACCACAAACCGCTCGATCTCGCGCCGTTCAACGAGCGCGCGCATCCGCTCTACGTCGACGCCCGCGATTTCAGCCACGGCTTCGACGGACAGGCCACGCTGCCGGATATTGTCGAGAATCGACAGCGCGAGATCGGCCTTAATGGCCTTGGGGCTACGAATGTTCATGGCTCCCTCTTGTTTCCCGGCGCCGCCTCAAGCGCCTCGTACACCTTGTCCAGTCTCTCGATGCTCACCCCGTCCGTGCGCCCATGCTCAACGAGCCCGCGCAGCACGGCCGCCTCCAGATCGACTAGTTCCGCAGCCTCATCTATCGTCAGGCAGCGCTCATGGATCAGGGCCGCGATGGAGGTGACGGCGTCGGCTTTGACGAGGAGAACCAGCTCATCGCCTACTGGATCCGGGATCACGAGTTCATCGATGAACTCGGACCACGGTATTTCCGTTCCGATGTCCTCCGGAGCGAGCCCATACTGCCTAGCCAGCGCGGCCTCCTCCGGCGTACGATGATACAACTCGTTGCCGTTCGCGGCGATCATCGCGACGGCTTCATCGACGGTCAGTGTGCGGATATCCGACCCCGTAAGGTCGAAAATCTGCGACCAGACCTCCCGCGCCACGGCGAGGCCGTATTCCGTATCGGCTTCGCCGGCGAGGCGGTACGGACGTCCGGACGCCGTCACCGCAGTCCCGGCTGCGGGATCGTAGCCGACCAATGGAGTCGACGTCCGCTTGCGGCCATTGGATTCTTGCCCGGCGAGATACGGCCCATTGCCGTTCTCGACGACGAGCGCCCAGTGCAGGAGTGTTCGGGTGGACTTGGTCATGCTGCCGCCTTCATCCGGACGGTCACCGGAATGCATTCACCGACTTCGCCCTGCTCGAAAAAAACTTCTGGGATCACGCTCCCGTAGAATCCGCAGATGCTGACAGACGGCTCAAAGCCGGACCTGGCGAGCCGACCAAGGATCGCGATGCGCTGGCCGTAGGCATTCATCTGAGCCTCGATTGGGTCGGCCTCGGTCTTGTAGAACTCGGCACAGTGACGCGTGAACTTGCGGCTCTCCGCCAGCACATCAGCGACGACGCTGCCGAGCGTCCCGGACTCGTGTTCCACCGTCTCTCCGTCGACGATGATCTCGATGGTGACATCTGGTGTTCTCATCGCGCCTCTCCTCATAGTGCATACTCACTATGATTGACGCCGCGATGCCTGAAACAAGACTTACGAGAAGAATTTCCTGAGAGCTGGCGCTACTTGATCACGCCCAGTGCAAGGAGAGCGATGATCCCGACCATCAGAACGCCGAACCAAACGGCGAGGCCTTCCACCAGTCCATAGGCCGACGACATGGCGCATGGAAGGACTCCGGTTCCTCCCTGCCGCCGCTTACGCCATGCGTATACCGGGAGCACGATTGGCGCGACGGGGACGAGACAGGCCAGCTTGGCTCCAAGCAAGGCGTATCCCGGCAGGTCGCGTCGGTTCCGGACGAGCCATTGAATGCCGTCAGAAGCGGCGAGCAGAGCCATCACGCCGAACGCTCCGAAGAGGACGTACATCCATACTGTGCCGAGCAGCGACGCCATGGCTGCGTCCATCGGCTTGTGCACGCCTTCGAGCCAGAGCAGGCCGGCGTACCCCATTAGCGGGATCACGATGACCATGAAGATGAGTCCCATGGTATTGATCCCGGCCTCACGCCAAGTCTTCGTTTCCCGATAGGTTTTGGCGGTCTCCCTGATGAGGTACGAGGCGAACATCAGGATCGCGAAAAGGATTCCGATGCCGATCCCGAGGATGACGACCCACCAGATTCCGCCGACCATTGCCTCGTGGCCGAACAGCAGCACGCCAGCGATGATCGCTAGCAGTAAGTTCGTAACTCCCTTGGCTTCCATGGCGCTCTCCCCTGGCCGCGCATGGGCTATAATGCACGGAGTCTACGGAACAGCAAAACGTGGGCAGGAAACTAGTCCTTTCGTCAGTGGTGTCAGGCGTCTACGCTGGCGTCGGGGAGGGACTCGAATGCTTAGGCTGCTCTTGGACACATCGGTGTGGCTCGACGTCGCCAAGGACTGGCGACAGCAGCCCGTGCTCGGCGCGCTACGCGAACTCGTTCGCGAAGGCGAGATCATGCTGGTCGTTCCGGATGTCGTCCGCGACGAGTTCGCCCGCAATAAGGACAGGGTAGCAGCCGATGCCCGACGCAGCCTGCAGTCCCATTTCCGACAGGTGTGCGAAGCGGTGAACCGCTTCGGCGACGACGGGACGAAGCTCGACACCCTCTCCAGGCTTCACGAAGTGGACCACCGTATCGTGATCAACAACGAAGCAGTCTACGACTCCATCTGGCAGATCGATGTTCTGCTTGCGGGCGGGCACAGGATGAGGACCACGAAAGCTATTAAGCAGCGCGTCACGGAGCGCGCGTTGGCAGGGCTGGCGCCATATCACAGGTCTCGCAACAGCGTAGGCGATGCTGTGATCGTGGAGTGCTACGCGGCCATGGCGAAGGCTGCCGCAGATGACGGAAACCCGTGCGCCTTCGCCACTCACAACGTGAAGGATTTCAGTGACGAGAGTGGAGACCGCCGCGAACCACACCCGGACCTCGCTGCGATGTTTGACTCAGAAGCTTCGACTTTCTGGGTCTCGCTGGTGGATGTGCTCAGGCACGTCGACCCTGACCTGCTCGACGACCAGGATGCGGAATTCAACTGGACACAAGAGCCGAGAAAGCTATCCGAAATCCTGGAAGCTGCTCACCTGCTCGACAGGCAGGTCTGGTACAACCGCCACTGGAACCTGCGTTGGGAAATCCAGGAGGGAAAGGTCAAGGTGACCCCGAAATCGGAGTACTCGACCCAGCCGTACCGACAGGATCAGATTCTTGACACCGTATGGGCGGGAGCGCTGAAGGCGGCGAAGAGGACGGAGCAGGAAATAGGCAAGGAAAATTTGGGGCCATGGACCGATTTCGAATGGGGTATGGTCAACGGCAAGTTGAGCGCAATCCGGTGGGTTCTCGGCGAGGACTGGGACGAGCTGTACACTTAGTGGGGACGACGCATGAGATTGGGGATCAATTGGGCTACCATCATCCCGACGGCTGTGTTCTGCTTGGTGCTCTGGCTGCTGCAGTCGGCTCTGTCGACGCTTTACGATGCCGTAGAAGCCTCCTGCGGGGAGTTTTCATGCGGGGAGAAAATCGCAGTCGCGTACCAAGTTCTTTCGCTTTCGACCCTAGTGTCGGCAGGCGCTGCGGCTTGGGCATCGTACCGCTACAACTCGAGCCTCTACAAAGGTAAGGGCGGACAATGACAAGACTGGCAGTTGGTCCTGCTTAGCCAGAATCTTAGTAAGTCCCTGCATTACTTCCCGCTGTATGGATCCTCTCTCTAGCCTTCGAGCGAGGGCAGAGGAAGAGGTTCGACATCACTGCATCCTCGGCAGGGTGACATCGATCCCCGTCGGCAGCAGCACGAGCTCGTCGAGGTCGGCGAGCGCGACCTCGCGTACGGAGATGCCGTGCCGAAGCAGGTACCCCCGGATGTAGTGCGCGGCGGCGGGATTGGAGTCTCCCCGTAGGATGTACCTGCGGCCGGACTCGGTCGTCGCCGTCATCGTCTCGAAATTGAACGCGACGATGGGGCTTGTGATGCGGCCGACACTGGTGTCCTCGTGCGCGCCGACAAGTCTGTACCCAACGCCATTATGCTGGACGAGCGCCCAATTTGTCAGCCCGATCTCGGGTTCGTCGGCGACGGATGCGACGGTCATACGGCCTCGCTTTCGGCCTCAAAATCCGCCAGCTGTGACTCCAGATTCCTACACCTGGCGGCAATGCAATCCCGGGTGTAGCCGGCGATGTCGGCCTGCACTACCGCCTCGTCCCGTTCGTCTTCGAGTTGCCGGATTTTGGCGACGGTCTCGTCGAGGTCGGAGATAGAGATGCTAGTATCCACGACACGTTGATATGCGAGCTCCTCATACACCGGGTGAAGCCGTTCGGATGGCAGCCATCCGGCTTCAATGGCAGCACGGATATCGGCGTCGGAGATCTTCGAATGCTTGTAGGTCATGCAGGCGCGAAGGGTTTCCAGGTGGCGGTTCGCAGTCGCCAGTTCGGACTCGAGTCTGGCGACCTCGGTGCCGTCGACGGAAACATATGCGCCCGTGATGTAGTCCTTGCTCGCGTTGAACTCATCCATGTTCCCCACTCCTCGTTTTCGGAACCATCTTCGGAACTGCTTCGGCTGCCCCGCCACTCATCATTGTGTCCGCCGACGCAAAACCTAATCCGCCGGCGGGAATTTATTGGTCGCCGCGCTCGACGATCTGGATATCCCAGTGCACGCGCACCCGGCCGTCCTCTTCGGTCACTGTCGGCGCGACAGGCCCCACGACTTCGTAGAGCTCCAGGATTTCAGCGAGGGAGAAGCCTTCGGCTTCTTTCTCGGCGATGAATTTGGACGTCAGGTCGCAGATGCGGCGCATGGCTGCGTGGACGGCTTCCTTGATCCGGAGATCGGCATGCGTGTCGGCGCGTTTGACAGTCAAATAGTCCGTCAGTTTTACGGCCGTAGCGGCGGGTGCCGGAGCGACGACGGGCGCTGCGGCGGCGACGGCGGGGTCGGGCTTGCGGCGGGCCATCATCCTGATGCGAGGCTGCGCAAGGTGGCCTTCGGCTATGGTTGACACGAAACCTTGTGGCGGAGCCGGTCGAACTCGGGGGCGTAGCCTCGAAGCCTACGGCCAAGGATTCGAACCCGGCCATCCAGATTCGAATCCTTGGCGACGGTGCAGGACTGGCACTGCCTGTTTCATCTGGCTCTGCCTAAACCCCCTCCGAGCGAAGCGACCCGGTTTCTTCCTTGCAATGCCGGAGGCGATCGTTGACGAAAGACCGGGATCACGGAGCCACAGGTATCGATCCTTCGGAGCCTTCCAGCGGAGCCTCCGATTCCATTGGTCCGGAGGACAAAAATGGCACCCCCGGAAACCCTCTGCTAGAATCTGTCGAAAACTGGAGGCGCCGGACCTCGGATTTTTCTAGGCTGCGTCAGCGTTCGTCAACAATGATTTCGTCCAGGTTTCCGCAAAACGTGTCAACAATCGCATGTGGTTTCGTCCCGGTTTCCGCAGTTTCGTTCACACCGCTTTAAGTGATGAGACGAAATCGACGTGGTTCCAATCTGTCCCACGTCTGATAATCATGAGACGAAACCTTGTAGCACAAGGGGTTTGGCTATTTCGTCTCACGTTCCGTAAGCACGGGACGAAGCCATTTCGTGCCATCGACAAAAATAAATGGGACGAAACCATTGACGCCTGCATCGCCCGGACAAATCCTTGATGAAGCAGAGGGAAAATCGAATGCTTCATCAACCGAAACCGCCAGTCGGACACAGGGTCAGCAAAAGGACCGCCGAAGGGCTGTTCCGGCCCGAAACACGCGGAGACCTAGACCAGGCCTTCTCGTCTAAGGGAAAGCTGCAGATCGTCGCTCCGGAGTCGCCGCGTCCATCGGAGATGCTTGAAGGCGTGACCGTCGGCGGCAGAGATGAACTCACCGCCGACGACCATCACTTGCACGAATACTTGATCAGCCGCGCGTATGCCGACAATATGCCGATGACGGAGGAGACGCACTCGCTCGACATGACGGACGCGATCCGATTCCTCGGCAGCCGCGTCGAACGGTCTGACATCCGGGCCTCTCTAGCGCGACTGAAGCGCACTACCGTCTCGTACGGCCAGTCGTCTGAGCGGCGCTTCGAAGATGTTCAGTTGCTCGAAGGCTGGGTCGAGATCGCCCCCGGCTCCGACGTGATCCGCTACCGCCTTCCGGAGCCACTGCGGGTGCTGATGCGCGACCAGCGCCAGTATGCCTACGTCGAACTGGCGGCGCTTCCCAGGATGCGGTCGAAGTTTTCGACGAGGCTCTACAAGATGTTCGCGTTGAAAGCTAAGGACCGCCCGTGGGTTCCCGGGGAAGACAACGTCATCACCGTGAGCGGCACTCCGGATGAGGTCGCGGACTGGATCGGCTTCCCCAAGGAAGCGGACGGCCGTGTTCACGGCGGCAAGCTCAGGGCGCGCTTTCTGGAGAAAGCGATAGAGGACTTCGCCGACGTCAGGGCCTTCCGCATGGAGATGGACCTGAAGCAGGGCGGCCGCGGAAACGCAATTCAGGCAGTGACCTTCACACTCCATCTGTCGCCGCCGTCGCGCCATACCGTGCCGATGTTCTTCAAGCCGTCGGATGACAAGGTCCGCGTTGGCAATAAGGACGTCCCCCATCTTCGGGTCGAGTCCCGGACCTGGCGCCGTGCTGCCACAAAATTCAGCCATGCCCTCGGAATGACGAATAGGGGATTCGCCGACATGTGGCAGATCGCCGTCAACGAAGCGAACACCGGGGTCGCCCTGTCGGACGGCTATCACAGTAGAAAGTTCCGAGGCAGGAAACTCCTCGATGCCATCCAGTCCCGCGGAGCAGACTATGCGGCATGGGGATTCGTGACCGAAGAAGCCGACGCTCCGGATATCGGGGCGAAGAGAATGACAGGCGGCTACGGAGCCCTTGAGAAAGAGGCCGACGAGGCCAGGCAGGCTCGTGTCGGCTTCGGCAAGCGTCGCCGCGGCAAGGCACCTGCGTTCATC
The DNA here is from genome assembly GCF_042682105.1 of Mesorhizobium calcicola. NCBI lineage: Bacteria > Pseudomonadati > Pseudomonadota > Alphaproteobacteria > Hyphomicrobiales > Phyllobacteriaceae > Mesorhizobium > Mesorhizobium calcicola. The sequence goes on along the minus strand of NZ_JBHUGY010000021.1, from coordinate 68,916 downwards.
GTGGACGAAGGCGAGCTTGATCATGTGCCGGCTGCGCAGGTTTCGTTCTCAGAAGCGAAGGAAATCATATTCGACGTCGACCCGGCGCTGACGAGCCTCGACATCGAGCCGCTCGTCGGCCTGCCGATCCAGCGGCGTGTCTTCACGGGCGACCGCAAGATCGCCCTGACGTTGCGTTTCTTGGACCGCGGTCAGCCTGACGTCTGGAAGCTCGGCAGATTCCCGGTCTCGGAAGCCGATCTCGACGGCATCCTTAAATCGCTTGGCCGCTTTTTCGACGGCCCCGAGGAGTATGTTTGATGTCGAAATGGGAACGAAACCGCGTCGCTAAGCCCCAAGCGAAAATGTACGCCGCAATGCCGGAGGGAGTGCCGCCGACCCTTCGCTTCATGCTTGATGCCGAAGCCCGTGATGAAGCCAACGCCTTCCTGCGGCACGTCCAGAACGGCTTCGCGTGGAACAGCATCCCGGACCATCGCCGTGTGGACTTCGTCGAACGGCATCTGGTCGAAGTCCTGCCAGAGCACTGGCCTTCCGTCGCGCGGGCTGATGAAGCCGTTGGCGGCCTGCTGGTCGAAGTCCTCCGAGTCTTCGCGGCCAACCCAAAACTGCCAGGATGGTGGCTGTCACCGGCTGTCGCGCTATCGAACGGACATCCGGAACGGCTGCGGGAGTCCTGTGATGCGGTCCTTGCCCATGCAGGAGTCTCGCAGCCGGAGATCGAATCCTATCCGGAGGAAAGGCCCGACCCGGTCCTCAGGTTCGCCGCCAGCCACTGGCAGGACCGGGACCTTCCGGAGCATGAAGGCGACGACGTTTGACGTCGCGGCCGCGAGCCCTGTATCGATCGCGAATTATTAGATCTCTGCCACTACAGTGACGGCAGATCGGAGACAGAGACCATGCGCAGGACCTCGATACGAATAGCCGGATGACCGCAGCGTGCCTTGCGGCGCGCCCGTCTACCCTGTTCAAAATCGAGGAATTATTGTCATGGCTTACGTCACCAAACGCTATATTGCCGACACCCACTTCGGCCACGCTTCCATCATCGCCAACTGCAACCGTCCCTTCGGCAGCACCGACGAGATGGACGCCGCGATCGTCCGGCGTTGGAACGCGACTGTAAAATCCGTTGACGACGTCACCTATGTTCTCGGCGATTACGGCCGTCCCGGAAAAGACGTCATGGCCTTCCGGCGGCTGTTTCACTCGCTCCGCGGCAAGAAGGTTCTGGTCCTCGGCAACCACGACATGAGGCATGACGGGGCCGTGAATCCGGAGATCGCGGCGCTGCCCTGGCACCTGCCGCCGACGAATCTGCTCGAGGTCCGCGACGAGGGTCGCCGGGTGATCCTCTGCCATTACGCGATGCGCGCATGGCCTGCGTCGCACCACGGCAGCGTGCATTTCTACGGGCACTCGCACGGTCGGCTTCCCGGCTACGGGCTGTCGCGAGACGTCGGCGTCGACATGCCGGACGTCAACTTCGCGCCGAGGACTTTCAAAGAACTGACAGCGGGGATGGACCTCGACAGGCATGGAGAAGCGGCATGAGGCTCTGGGTTTTTTCCGATCTCCATTTGGAATTCGAGCTTTTCTCAAGGCCGCTTTGTCGACGAGATTTTCCGGAAGCCGAGGTTTGCGTGGTCGCAGGGGACGTCCTTAACGGGGTGGCGAACTCCGTTCACTGGCTCGCAGCCAACGTCGCGCCAACGATGCCCGTGATCTTCGTGCCGGGCAACCACGAGTACTACAACAGCAGCGTCCTCGAGGGATTGGAGTGGGGGCGGTTCGCCGCCGATCAGCACGCGGACGTGCACCTGCTGTCTGACGATGCCGTCGTCATCGACGGCGTGCGATTCCTCGGCGCGACGCTTTGGACGGACTATGCTCTGGACGGGCGCGAGCGTTCCGAGCGGGCGTGGGCCATGGCGAATGCTGAGGGACGCCTGAACGATCACAAAGTAATCGCGTGGAGAACGTTGCCCCAGTACGAGGCGTTCACACCGCTAAAGGCCTTGGATCTGCACGAGCGCAGTCGGAACTTCCTTCAGCGCGAGCTGAAGACCCCATTTGACGGTCAAACGGTGGTTGTCACGCATCACGCGCCGCATCCGCTTTCGGTCAACGCGCGCTGGAAGGGCAGCTCGCTTAACCCAGCGTTCGCGTCGGACCTCGGGGAAATGATGGAGCTGTGGCGGCCAGCATTGTGGGTGCACGGACACATGCATGACAGCGCTGACTACGTCGTCAGAGACACCCGGGTGGTCTGTAATCCTTGCGGATACGGAAACGAGAATGCGGCGTTCGACCCCGCGCTCGTGATGGAGGTTTGACGATGGTGACGTGGCACGACATCGAGCAAGCCGTCGAGAAAGCGCGGATGCATTTCGCATCCGCTGGCCTCATCCGCGGCCGGATGGGCGCCCATCCGGCCGGATCGCTTGATGACTACACGACCGAGATGGCGCTGCGACACGCGATCCAGTCCGGAGAGACAGAGCTTAGCGATGCGGCGTCGATGCTGCAGCACATGCTTCCAGCTGCTGCTGACAGCATGCTTTCGGAAGGCGTCCGCTGCGCTCGCGTAGCCATCCACGCGCTCGCGCACGACGAGACTCTGAGTCCGTCGTCGATCGGGCCGGGGACCCTAGCGGCCGCAGCCGACGCTGCGGCCGTCATGGCGGAGGCACTTGTCGGCGATTTCGCGAGAATCAGGAAAGAGGTCGACGATGTATGACTGGGACACGGACGACTACACCGCCGCGCAACGGACAGCTTACGAAGCCATACGCCAGCGTCATCCAACGCTCGTGACCAAAGGATTCGGCTGCTACGCGGGCTGGCTCCCGATTCTCGGGCGCTTCTTCGACGAGGTCGCCTCAGCCAAGGCTGCAGCTCCTGAGGTCTCGTTCGACCTGTTGCAGGTGAAAGAAAAATATGGAGCACTGAGTATCCATTACGTCGTGCCGAGGAATACTCAGGTCGCGCGCGAGGACGACGCTCGCCGCAGGATTGGCGGGGCTTACGAGCGGGCCTGGAAGGAAGCCAACAAGACCTGTGACGTCTGAGGCAAAGCGGGTCTGCTCCGTGTTCGCAACGGCTGGTTCGCGACCCGCTGCGAAGAGCACGCGGACGGCAGCGTGCCCTATCGGCCAAAGGGAGATGTCGAATGACCGACGAGAGCCAGCACCTGCGAAACCACGATCTCCTCTCGGAGGCCGTGCGGGACCGTTTTGAAAGCGTCGGCTACACACCGCTGGCCGCCTGCTCGGTATTATGGAGCGGCTGGGAGTGCGATTCATACGTCGTCTTGGTCAGGCTCGCTGATGGCCGCATCGAAATCCTTTGGCCGGACGGCACAGGCATGCCGGACGGCATGTCTACCGAGCAGCGTCTCGAAGAGCGAATCAGAGACTACGAACGCGCCGCCGAGAAGACACGAGCGTTCCTGGACCGTCTAAAAGCCGAGCGGGCGCTGGCGATCCTCGACCGGGCACCTGACGCGCCTCCGGAGCCCGCCAACGAGGTACCAGAGTGACCGATTGGACTTGCCTGAGATGCGGGATGGGAACGGGGCGGCTGACGGTTTGGATGTGCTGCAAATGTTGGACTGAGGGGACAGGGCAGCGGCCCAACGAATGCCCGACCTGCGGGTGTGCGAACAGTTGGTACGTGACAACGACGGACCCTGATAACCCGCGCCCCGCGAAAGCGCTGTTCGACGCGATGCTCGACGGACTGAAAGTCCCGTCGAGGAGAAAGCATTGACCGAAGCCGAAGAACTGACAGACTTCGCCCGCGAACGGTTCGGCGACGTCGTGACCGGCGCGATGTCGCCTGAGCAGGTGGGCAGGCTGCTGATCAATACGTCGACGGCGGGACCACGGCTCTGGACTGGGATCAACATCCTGCGAGCGCTCGGCATCTTGGTCGATGGCAGCAGCCTTTCGTCGTGATGCCAAATAGCTGATAGTCTCCTCAATGGCGCTGCATTGGTTTTCTCCCCCCGTCTATATCAAAGCCCTTCAGCCCGGCGTGACATCGGGCGTCAGTCACGTCGAGGGCGCTGCGGAGGAACTCATCAGGTTCACCAAGAGGGGACCGAAGTGGGACCTTGCGGTACGGGCGTGCATGGCTGCCTTGGCTGACGAAGCGACACCTCAAGAAGTCCGACGGTGCTTCAGGCTCGCCGCCAAGGAAGAAGGCATCCTGAGAGAGGGGACGTGATCAGGCGGCGATGGCCTCAGTTGCCGCTGCCTTCTGGCAATCGTATTCGTCGAGCAGCGCGTTCGTCCAAATCTCCATCGCCTCCGCCTTCAGCTTGGGGTACTGAGCCGCGCCGTAGGCCGCGTTCGTGATCTTCGCCACACGCTGGCGCATGAACTCATCGCGTTCCAATTCGGTCATGGTGACGGTAAGGTTTACGTCGGATTTCATCTCGTGAGCGAGCACGGCCGACGCTCCGCCGGAGATGCCTGCGTTGTCCAGGACTTCTTGCAGCGTCCGCCTGACGTCGTGCAGTGACCACCATGCGACGTCGGATTCGGCCAGCAGGTCTCGCCGGCCCGTTCGCTCGAGAACCTTGCGCGGGGTGCCGTCACGTTTCAGCTTCGGCTCGTGGCCGTCAGGCTTCGGTTGGATGAGAGCATCGCGGCCAGCTAGACGGTATAGGATTCGGTATACGCCGGAGCGCGAGGCGTTGACGTCGGGGTCGCGGTCCGATGGAAAGGCCCACTGTTTCGCCCCCGCATTCTTTCCTTTGGCACGGATGCTGTCGACGATGGCAGCAGCACGCGGCGGGATCGGCAGCATCTGAACTTGGCCAGCCTTCATGACTTCGGCTTCCCACGATGCGATCTTCCACCCATCGCCGCGCTTGAGATCGTCGACAAGGTTGTAGGTTTTCAGTTTCATAGCCGCATCCGAGCGCTGACACGTCAGCACGATCCACCACAGTCCGGACAGGACGCCTGCCCCGACAGACGGCCTGTCCATCGTGCGGCCCGGCAGCGGCTTGTCGAGGTACTCTTCGGCGAGGATCAGAGACTTCACGATGTCGGAAATCGCGGGCTTCCGCGTCCGCTCCTTCAATTTATATGGAGCGTGGAGGAGTTCCCACCATGGGTCCTGTCCGGTGATGCCGGACTGGCCGGAGTGGTTCTTCGCCATGTATCCAAAGACGGACCTGACCCAAGCCACGAGTTTCTTCGCCGACGACGCGCCAACGGTCTTTCTCACCTCGTCGCGAGCAGTCTCGACCTCTCCGCGGGTGACCAGGGAAGCTGGTTTGTCCATCAGCCTCTGCATGCATGGGCGTTTGAAAGCGGTCCTGATCTCGAGGACGGAGGCCGGACGCAATGGCTCGTCGGCGTCCTTCTTCTCTCGGTCCGAGATCATCTGCTCGACGCATTCGCGAAGCGACCAGGTGTTCGAGTTCGGGCGCAGGGCGGACAGCGCCTCGGCATGCGTGAGCCTGCGATGACCGCCCTTCCCGTCTTCGACGCGGCGGTGCCGCAGAAGGATGTATTCTTCCCGCCGCTCAGGCTGGTCGATTAAAACCGACTTTACATCGGAGGCGATATCAAGGGCTTCCTTGTGGCCGCCTATGGGACGCTCGTTTCTCTCCGGGAACAGGTAGCCGATGGTCGCCGTGTAGTCCTTGTACCTGACCACCCATGCAGCCGTGTTCTTCTGAACCCTGAGTTGGAGGCCTTCGCGGCCGACATGCTTGTAGATGTGGACCCCGTCATAGCCGTCCCGCGCCATGCGCTCGGCCTTGCCTGTGATGGTTTTGTCGATGGAGCAGCGTTCGGTCGGCATGATCAGGCCCATTTTGCGTATACCGTCTCTATACCGTCTGCTATTTTGTTTACAAGCCCAGTGTTATCCGAGGTCTATCCGTTCAAGCTTGATCCGACATTGATTAAAAAAGTGGACAAAGCCTTTTGTTTTCAAGGATTTGGTAACAGGATTGTCGCTATAGCTACGCTTGTCAACAGATTGGTTTCGTGCCAGAAAGTCCGACACTAGCAATCATAATCCTGGGGTCGGGGGTTCAAGTCCCTCTCCCGCTACCACTTAATCAATAAGATCAATCGGCTGCGTAGCCAGCCGCTACCATCAGCACTGCGCGCCTACCTCGATAACGCGCTAACCAGGCCTTCCTGCCGGTGGCTCTGCGCCATTCCTCGCAGCGATGGCAGGCGACGACACTGCGGGACTAAGCGCCCGACGCCAAGAGTGCACGTATCCTGGAGGTCTCGAAGGGCACTACCGGGAGGCCGTTTGAAAGCCACCCCTGCATGCCCCCCTCGATGTCGGTAACATTGCTTAGACCAATGCGCACCAGGTTCGCCGCAGCAAAACTCGACTGATAGCCTTGGTTGCAGAGCACTATGATGCGCTGCTTGTAGTCGTCTTTGTTGATCATCTCGTGGCGCCACGGAGCGCTCGGATCGCAGCGCCACTCAAATTCGTTGCGGCTGATAATCGCCGCGTTGGGAATCTCGCCGTCGCGGACCCGTTGCTCGAGGTAGCGGATGTCGACCAGCAGTGCTCCTTGCTGCAGCTCCCCATAGGCCGCGGCCGGCGACAGGCGCGGCGTCAGCATGGCGCGAGCCTCACTGAGCATTTCATCAACTGTCATTTTTCAGCCCCCTGGGGCGGTCGCTACATCGTCACCTCAACAGGCAGTCCCGCGGCTTTCCATTCCGGCAGTCCGTCTTCCAAGCGCCGAGCCTGGAAGCCGCTTTTGCGAAGCGCCGCAACAGCTTCAAATGACATCACGCACCAAGGTCCGCGGCAGTAGGCAACGATTTCGCGATCCGGGTCGATTTCCGGCAGACGCGCTTGAAGATCGGCGAGCGGCACATTGATCGCGCCCGGCACGTGCCCGAGCGCGAACTCGTCCGATGGGCGGACGTCGATCACGGTAACCAGCCCGTCGCGCATCCGATCTGCCAGCTCCTCCCGGGTTACAGGCTCCATGCTGTCGCGAGTTTCGAAATAACCCTGCACGATACGGTCGACCTCGGCGAGGTGGCGCTCCGCGACAGAGCGGACCGACGCAAACAGCGACAGCACGGTGTCGTCGGCGAGCCGGTAGTTCACGAATTTCCCGTCGCGTTCGGCCTGGACCAGCCCAGCTCGACGCAGGGTCTGCAGGTGCTGAGAGACGTTGGCGATTGGAAGCCCGACCTTGGTAGCCAGCAGGTCGACGCTGCGTGCACCCTGCGCCAGATGTTCGATCAGCTCTAGCCGCTGAGGGTTGCCGAGCGCCTTCGCTACAATCGCGAACTGCTCATAAAGTGCCTGCTTCGGTTTGCGGATTGACATCAGCTTCGAGTCCACGTTAGATCATTCAATATAACTTTTGAATGACACGCATCGACCGGCCTGTCAAGGTTCGGCGCATTTTGCCGGGCCGATGATGGCGGCCCATGAAGGACATATCCCCATGATCCTGCGCCAGTTTCTTCATTCCGACCCCGTCGCCGTATCCTACCTCTTTGGCTGCGGCGGCAAGGCATCCGCTGCGGTCGTTGATCCCGTTGGCGACGTTCAACCCTATCTCGATGCGGCCAGAGCGACCGGCATGCGCATCCTCTATGTGATCGATACGCATATCCATGCAGATCATGTCTCGGCCGGCCGTGCTCTCGCGCAGGCCGCCGGTGCGGAATACGTGCTGCATGAGAGTGCAGCTGCCGACTTTCCGTTCCGCCGGGTCAAGGACGGCGAGGTGCTTGAACTTGGCAATGTCACCGCGCAGATCATGCACACGCCCGGCCATACGCCTGAGCACATAGCATTGCTGGTGACCGACCGCACACGCACCGTCGAACCTTGGTTCGTGCTGACCGGCCATACGCTGATGGTCGGCGATCTTGGCCGCACCGAACTTGCCTCGAGCGCAGAGGATGGCGCGCGTCACCTGTTTGCCAGCGCCCAGCGCCTCAAGGACCTGCCCGACCATGTCGAGGTATTGCCCGGCGCCTTTTCCGGGTCGGTATGCGGCCGTTCGCTCAGCGGCAAGCCGACATCGACCATCGGTTTTGAGAAGCGTTTCAACAAGGCTTTTCGCATCGCTGATGAGGACGAATTCGTCGCGGCCATGGTGGCCGATATTCCTCCGCCACCGCCGGAGGCGGCACGTACCCGCGCGCTCAATGCCGGGGCTCCACAATGAGTGAAGCCGGCGTTTCGCCGCGTGTAGCCCTCGGCCTCAAAGCCAACTGGCAACAGTTTTCGCTCCTGGTCCTCATCAACGCCTTTGTCGGCGGCATGGTGGGCATCGAGCGCACCGTCGTACCGCTGATCGGCTCGAGAGAATTCGGGATCGCTTCGACGACGCTGGTCGTCTCCTTCATCGTCAGCTTTGGCGTGGTGAAGGCTTTCGCCAATCTCATCTCTGGTCAGCTGGCCGATACATGGGGCCGCAAGCGCGTGCTCATTCTCGGCTGGCTGTTTGGGCTGCCGGTGCCGTTCATCATTATCTGGGCGCCGAGCTGGGGCTGGATCATCGCCGCAAACGCCTTGCTTGGCATCAGCCAGGGGTTTGCCTGGTCGATGACTGTGATCATGAAGGTCGATCTCGTCGGGCCCAAAGGCCGGGGCATGGCGGTCGGCCTCAACGAGTTCGCCGGCTATTTCGCAGTGGGCGTCACGGCCTTTCTCACCGGGTATCTCGCCGGGCAATACGGTCTACGTCCTGTGCCGATCTATCTCGGCGTGGCATACGCCCTGCTTGGAACCATCCTCTCGCTCGTGCTGGTGCGTGACACGCGGGACCATGTTCGGGCGGAGGTGGCCGGCCATATCAAACAAGCCTCGCCGATTTCCTTCCGCGAGGTATTCGTCCTCACAACCTTCCGCGATCGCAATCTGTTCGCCGCCTGTCAGGCCGGGCTGGTCAACAATCTTAATGACGGCATGAGCTGGGGCATCTTCCCTCTGTTCTTCGCTGCCAACGGTCTGGGCGTTGAGCGCATTGGCATCCTGAAGGCCGTCTATCCGGCGGTGTGGGGACTGCTGCAGGTCGCTACAGGCCCCTTAAGTGACCGCTGGGGGCGCAAGGGCCTGATCGCGGCGGGCATGTGGGTGCAAGCGGCGGCGCTGTTCCTGACCGCTTTCACGAGTGACTTTCGCTGGTGGCTGCAGGCGAGCGTGCTGCTCGGGCTCGGCACGGCCATGGTCTATCCAAGCCTGATCGCGGCCGTCTCGGACGCCGCCCATCCGTCGTGGCGCGCCCGCGCGCTCAGCGTCTATCGGTTCTGGCGCGATCTTGGCTACGCTATCGGCGCGCTCTCGGCCGGCCTCATCGCCGATTTCTTCGGACTGGCCGCGGCGATCGCAGCGATTGCCGGTCTGACTTTCGTGTCTGGCGTGATCGTGGCCGCGCTGATGAAAGAGCGCTCGACCGGCACGCCACTCGTCGATGCCGAAGCCGGAAAGGCCGCTCCATGAACGCCCATGCGTGACCAGTGCATTAACGTCTGCTCGAGATTTGTAATTTGTAACTAAGCCACATGCCGGCGATAGTGGAAGAACAAGCCTCGGTGTTGCGCCTAGATAACCCAATCGTGCAGGGCGTAGGCATGGATGTAGTCGATTTGCATTTCCGCGGGCGTCGCAAGCCCGTCGGCGGGCGCTCCCGCGATGCCGCCCACTGCCAGATCGACCAGCATATACATCGGCTCGTGCATGTCGGCAGGCGTTGCGGCGCGGGCAACTTCGACGTCATCGAAATACCAGACCAGCTCGTCTTCCGTCCATAGCACCCCGTATTTGTGGAACCCATCGGTATCCGAGACAAAGGGCGTCGAGGCCACGGTCGTATGAGTTCCCGTCTCGTTCGTGTGGCTTGTCATGAGGAGCTTGTTTGGATCCTGACCGGTCATCTCTACGACGTCCAGTTCCGGTGGCCAGGAGCCGTCTTCGGGAAGAAGCCAGAAGGCCGGCCATGCGCCTTGCTTTTCGGGCATGTCGGCACGAATTTCGAAATAGCCATAGGTCTGTGCGAAGGATTCGTGAGTCGTCAGCAGACCTGACGTGTATTGGTAGTTGTTTATGAAGGGCTTGATAGCCTCAGGGGTTCGCGCGGCGGTGATCGTGAGAACACCGTCCTCGACGCTGAACGGGTGGACGGAACTCGTCGGGGCGTAGTTGGTATCGATGTACCATTGAAGCTCACCGTTGCCCGTCAGCGTGCTGCCATTCGCGCCCCCCCACCAGAAGTTCGAGTCCCAGGTGCCGCTCGAGCCGTTCCACAGGTTCAACGTGTTGAACTCGTCCGCGAAGGTGAGTTGCAGATGCGACCTGTCCAGAGCCAGATCGAACTGGCTTGCGGTGAACTGGTCGATGGTCTTGTTGGCGAAGACGAGAAACTCGGTGCCGGATAGATCAAGCCGGACGTTCGCTCCCGACTGGACCATGTTGGCGTGCACCTGCTCGAAGGAGGTGAAGCCGTAGCTCCCGACGCGCACGGTATCGTCGGCGCCAAAGTCCAGGATCAGGTCGCTGCCGTTGCCCCGGGTAACGACGAAAATGTCCGCCCCGGATCCGCCCTTGAGGACGTCATCGCCCTTCAAGCCGTCGAGCGTCTGTTGGCCGGAGCCGCCTGTAATGATGTTGTTTAGCTCGTTCCCGAAAGCATAGCGTTTGTCGCCGGTGACCGTCAGGTTCTCGAAATGCGCCGGGAGCCTGTAGCTCATCCAGGTCGAGATGGTGTCGACGCCCTCGTTGGACAGCTCGACCGCCTTGTTCTTCGTGGAATACAAATAGTAAATGTCATCGCCCTTGCCGCCATACATCGTGACGCTGACGCTGCCGTCGCCGTAGAGCGAGTCGTTGTATATGCTGCCATAGAGTGCTGGGCCGGAATTCGTCGCCGAGTACCACATTACCGAGGACCCGCTGTAGGGGAGTGGAACGCCCTTGGCGTTCAGGACGGTAGCCATGCTGGTCTCTGCTCCTTGGACTCGCCCCCGATGTCAGCCCCAGCATCTATGGAGGGCACGAGAAGCCAATGCCTTTTTTGGCCTTCGACCTGTGTTCGACTTGGGAGGGTTACCAAGAACTTAACACGCAGGCGGTCCGGACCGCCCGCATTGCCTCGAATGCATCAAGGTTGGGCTGCCAGCACTTTTTTTGGTCACAAGCCGTCGCAATCTGTGGGGGCGAGGTTTGACTTCACCGTCAGCGTGGAGAAAACGCGCGTTGCGCCATCAAAAGGTAGTCCGCCGAGCAAGATGGTGACGGTGCTCAACTGCGGCAACGAAGCTTGAATCGCCAGGTCGATGAATTTTGGGAAAGGCGGTAGCGCGCTCCCGCGATCAGATCGGGATCCCAACGGGCCGGTTCTGCCGCTGATCACTTTGGTCGGTCATGTCCTTGGCGCGTGCGACAAAGCGGCGCCAGCCGCCGAATGAGGAGATGTCGCAGGCACCGTCCAGGCCAGCGGTTTCGACCAGAAAACCCTTGGCCGGAGTGCCGTCGTCGAGTTCGACCGTGCCGATGCCGAGCGGTGCCGGAATAGCGGCGACGAAACGGCCGAAAGCCTCCGGTTCAAGCCGCCAGACCTCGACATCGATCCGCACACCGCCATCGGCAACGCGGATCAGGCCGGGCTTGGGCACGGACTGGTCGGCCAGCGCATAGAGCTTGTAGGCGGCGGCGGTCCTGGTCGCGCGCAGAAATTGCGCGCCGAGCTGATTGAGCTGGCCGCTGAGCGGCATGCCTGACAGATGCGCGCCGACCACCACCAGGTCGATCATGCCGTCGCTGGCCGGCGCGGCGGCCGGCTGCGGGCCGGGATGCGGCCAGCCCGTGGCGCCGAGCGAAAGGCCGCTCGCCGCATGCAGATCGCGAGCAAGTGCTGCCGTCAGCGCATCGCAGCCGGCCGGCGCCAGCAAGGTGACGCTCATCGGCAGGCCGTCGTCTCGCTTGCCGGTCGGCACGGCGATGCCGCACATGTCGAGCAGGTTGACGAAGTTGGTGTAGGTGCCGAGCCGACTGTTGGTCTCAACCGGATTGGCGAGCACCGCGGCGGCGGTGTAGTGCGTCGGCGCGGTCGGCACGCAGAACAGGTCGACCGAGCCGATGACGGGGGCGAGCTTCGCCTTGTAGGCCTGCAAGGCATAGAGGCCGCGAAAGGCGTCCGCCGCCGACAGGGCCCTGGCGCCGCCGATGATCGTGCGCGTCACCGGATGCATGGCCGCTTCGTTGGCCTCCATGAAATCGCGGATCGCCGCATAGCGCTCGGCCACCCAGGCGCCCTCGTAGAGCAGGTTGGCGGTGGCATAGAAATCGCCGAAGGGGATTTCGACCAGCCGGCAGCCGAGCTGCGCCAGCATGGCAAGCGAGGTCCCGAAGCCGGCCTGCATCGCCGCATCGCCGAAGAATTTCAGGTCGGCCTTTGCCGGGATACCGACGCTCAGCACCGGCGGGCGCGCGGCCAGTTGCTGGACGGCGATATCGCGCGAATAGGGATCGGCGGCATCGCGCGCCGCGGCGACCGAGAACACCGCATAAGCGTCGTCGACGGTCAGCGCGAACACCGAAACGCAATCGAGCGTGCGGCAGGCCGGCACAACGCCGGCGGCCGACAGCGCGCCAACGGTTGGCTTCAGCCCGACGATGTTGTTGAGGCCGGCCGGGATGCGGCCGGAGCCGGCAGTGTCGGTGCCGAGCGCGAAGGAGACGATGCCGCGCGCCGTCGCAACGGCAGACCCGGACGAGGATCCACCGGGCACCAGACTGGCATCGACGGCGTTCCTCGGGATCGGATACGGCGTGCGCACGCCGACCAGCCCGGTTGCGAACTGGTCGAGATTGGTCTTGCCGACCACCAGCGCGCCGGCTGCCTTCAGCCGCGCCACCACCGTGGCGTCCGTCTCCGGCACATAGGCATATTCGGCGCAGGCAGCGGTGGTCGGCATGCCGGCGACGTCGATGTTGTCCTTGACCGCGAATGGCACGCCCCACAGCGGCTTCGCCACCGGATCGAACGGACCGAGCTTTCCAGCCTCGGCAAGCATCTGCGCCTTGCTGGCGAGTTGGATGAAGATGCCCGGGTCGTCGGCCGACCCGATGCGGGCGTGGACCGTGTCGATAATCTCGCCGACGTTGACGCCGGCCCGATAGGCCGCGTGAAGACTGCTTATATCGAAGTGGATGTCGCTCATTTGGCCTCCCCCAGAATGATCACCGGCAGGTCCCATTGGATCAGCACGACGCAGCCGTCCTTCGTCCACACCGAATGCTCGGTCCCGATCGGATTCAGGATCACGCTGCCCGCCGGATAGTCGCCGTTCTCGTCGCTCTGGATGCCTTCCAGCACGACGATTGTTTCCAGCCCGACATGGCGGTGGCGCGGCACGCCGGCGCCGGGCCGATAGTTGAGGATCGCGACCGATGGTTCCACCGGACCACCCTTGAGCAGCCAGTGCACCGTGATGCCGTCGCGGAAATGCTCGAACGCCAGATCGCGCCAGCCGCCGTCGAGCAGGCCGGCAAAGGCAAGGTTAGGCATTGGCAATTCCCTCGAGCACCTGGTCGGTCGTCGCCGTCCAGCCGACAATGGCGCCTTGCGCCCGGATCATGGCCAATGCAGCCGCCTTGAACTCGGGGAAATAGCTTTCCGTCGCGTCTTCGGCGAGCAGGCACTCATAGCCGCGGTCGTTGGCCTCGCGCATCGTCGTCTGCACGCAGACTTCGGTGGTGACGCCGGCAAAGACCAGCTGCTGCGCGCCGAGCCGTTTCAGATCCTCGCCAAAACTTGTCGCATAAAAGGCGCCCTTGCCGGGCTTCTCGATGACGATCTCACCAGGCAATGGCTTGAGCTGGTCGAGGATCGCCGTGCCCGGCTCGCCGACGATCAGCACACGGCCCATCGGGCCGACATCGCCGATCCGGATCGACGGATTGCCGCGATTGCGCTTGGCTGGAGGCAGATCCGAAAGGTCCGCTCTATGGCACTCCATCGTGTGGATCACCGGCAGGCCGGCGGCGCGAAAGCCCTCGATCAGTCGCTTCACCGTCGGCACGATGGCGGTGACCCGGCTGACGTCGTTGCCGAGGCTGGCGCCGAAGCCGCCCGGCTCGGCAAAGTCGCGCTGCATGTCGATGACGACCAGCGCCATCGTCTGCGGCTTGAAGGCGAAGGAAAACGGCAGCGCATCGATTTCCGCCATCAATGATGCCCCGCCATGTGCTCGCCGATGGTCTGCACACTCGCCTGCCCAATCGGCGTCTCGTAGACCAGCGCGCCGTCGGACATGACGAAGATGCGGTCGGAAAGCTCCAGCAACTCGTCGAGATCCTCCGACATCAACAGCACGGCGGCACCCGCATTGCGGGCCTTCATGATGCGGGCGCGGATTTCGGCCACGGCGGAGAAGTCGAGGCCGAAGCATGGGTTCGAAACGATCAGCAGATCAACCTCGCCGGTGAGTTCGCGCGCCAGCACTGCGCGCTGCACATTGCCGCCCGACAGCGACGAAATCGGCGAAGCGAGCGAAGCGGTCTTGACCTTGAACTGCTCGACCAGAATGGCGCTGAACGCGCGGATGGCACTGGTGCTGATCCAGCTCACCGGCTTGCCGTTGCCGTCGATGTCGAAGCTGCGGAAGGCGATGTTCTCGGCCACCGTCATTTTCGGCGCGCAGGCATTCTTCAATGGCTCCTCGGGAATGAGCCGCACGTTGAGCGCGCGCGCCTCCGCGCGCGTCGCCGCATAGGCGGCGCCGCGCACCAGCACGTCGCCCGCCTCGCGCGGCCGCTGGCCGGCCAGCACTTCCAGGAATTCCTTCTGGCCATTGCCGGAAATGCCGGCAATGCCGACGATCTCGCCCGAACGCACGCCGAGATCGACGATGCTGATCGATTTCAGCCCGGTTCGATCAGGAGCCTTCAGCGACCTGATCTTCAGCACCGTGTCGGCATCGGCCTTCGGCGCGGCGCGGCTGTCGAGTGCGGCGATCGGCTGGTCGCCGATCATCATCGCCGCCATCTGCTTGTGGTCAAGGTCGGCGACGCGGCCGGTGCCGGTCAGCCTGCCTTTGCGCAGCACGCTGACCTCGTCGGCGAACGCCGTCACCTCATGGAACTTGTGCGAGATCATCAGCACGGTAAGGTCGCCAGTCTTGGTCATGGCGCGCACCAGGCCAAGCACCTCCTGCGCCTCGCCGGGCGTCAGCACCGAGGTCGGCTCGTCCAGCACCAGGAAGGAGCGGCCAAGATAGAGCTGCTTGACGATCTCCAGCTTCTGCTTCTCGCCGGCGGCAAGCTCGGCCACCTTGACGTCGAGCGGCAGCTTGAACGGCATGCGCTGCATGAACACGGCCAGGTCGGCGCGTTCCTTGCGCCAGTCGATGATGCCGGGCACCTTCTCGCGCGAGATGACGAGGTTCTCAGCCCCCGTCAGCGACGGCACCAGCGTAAAATGCTGGTAGACCATGCCGAGGCCGAGCGCGGAGGCATCCTTGGGGCTGGCAATCGCCACCTCGCGGCCGTCGACCAACATGTCGCCGGAGGTCGGGTGATAAAAACCCATCATGCATTTGACCAGCGTCGACTTGCCGGCGCCGTTCTCGCCGAGCAGCGCGTGGAAGGAACCTGCCGGCACCTTGACCGAGACATCGTCGAGCGCGGTGAAGGCGCCGAAGCGCATGGTCATGCCGATGGTCTCGACGCCGACCGCTTTTCTGTCACTCATCGCGGCCTCCTCAGGGCAGTTGCGCGACGAGCGCCTTCGAATTCGACACCGCGCCGAACACGCCGCCCTGCATCTTGACCATCTTGATGGCGGCCAGATGATTGCCGTAGTCGGTGGCGCCGCAGCAATCCTCCAGCATCACGCATTCGAAGCCGCGGTCGTTGGCCTCGCGCATGGTGGTGTGGACGCAGACATCGGTGGTGATGCCGGTGAGCACGATGTTGTCGATGCCGCGCTGGTTGAGGATCAGTTCGAGGTCCGTGGCGCAGAACGAGCCTTTGCCAGGCTTGTCGATGATCGGTTCGCCTTCGGCCGGGTAGAGGTCGGGAATGATGTCCCAGCCCGGTTCGCCACGCACCAGGATGCGCCCGCAAGGACCAGGATCGCCAATGCCGGCATTGATGCGGCGCGAGCGCCAGCGCTTGTTGGCCGGCAGGTCGGCGAGATCGGGCCGATGCCCCTCGCGCGTGTGGATGACGATGTAGCCCTTCGAGCGCATGGCCGACAACACCGATTTGATCGGCTCGATCGGCGCCCGCACCAGCGAGAGGTCATAGCCCATATGGTCGACGTAACCGCCCGGCCCGCAGAAATCGGTCTGCATGTCGATGATGATCAGCGCCGTATTGTCGGGCCGAAGCTCGCCATTGTAGGGCCAGGGATAGGGGTCGGCGTCGATGTAGCGCTGGGTGATCTCGGCTCTGGCGTTCATGGCAAAAACTCCAGTTGGGGTGCGGTCATTTGGTGATCGACAATTCGCCTGGCGCCCCGGCGAGCGAGCGGCTTGGCGACGAGGTGGCGATCATGATGATCAGGGTCAGGATGTAGGGGGCGGCGTAGAACAGGTAGTAGCCTTGCGTGACGCCGACCGACTGCAGCGCTGGGCCGAGCGCTCCGGCGCCGCCGAACAGAAGGGCGGCGGCAAAGCAGCCGAGCGGATTCCAGCGCGCGAAGATGACCAGCGCCACCGCCATCAGCCCTTGACCGGATGAAATGCGTTCGGTCCAGCTGCCGGGATAGTAGAGCGACAGATAGGCGCCGCCGATGCCGGCTAGCGCGCCGCCGATGCCGGTAGCGAGGAGCCGCACCGTGTTCGGGTTGAGGCCCATGGCGCGCGCGGCGTCGGAACTGTCGCCGACGACGCGCAGGATCAGCCCGGCGCGGGTGTTGCGGAAAGCCCACCATAGGAACACCGCCAGTGCGGCGCCGATCAGGAACAGCACATTGACGTTGAGCGCCGCCTGCACCTGCGGAATATCGGACCAGCCGCCGAAGGGGATGCCCGGCAGGTCGGGCGCCGAGGGCTGGATGAACGGCTTGCCGAAGAAGAAGGCGAGACCCATGCCGAGCAGCATCAGTGCGATGCCGATGGCGATGTCGTTGACCCCGGGGAATTTGCAGATCCAGCCATGGAACAGACCGAAACAGAGACCGGCCGCGGCAGCTGCCAGTAGGCCAAGCCATGGCGAGCCGGTCATCACCGCCACCGCATAGGCCGTCATTGCGCCGAAAACGAGCGTGCCTTCGAGGCCGAGATTGATGCGGCCCGAGCGTTCGGTGATCGCTTCGCCGAGCGAGACGAAAATAAAGGGGGTCGAAACGCGTATGGCGCCGCCGAGGATGGCCAGCGGCACGCCCCACAGGCCGATCTCGGTCGCGTCCATCAGGAGCCTCTCTTCCAGAGGTCGGGGTTGAAGATCTTGAAGCGGCCGTAGAAGGTTTCGCTGAACAGGATGACGACGAAGAGCATGCCTTGCAGCACCAGCACGGTCGCGTCGGGCAGATCCATGCGGCGCTGAATCAGGCCGCCGGACGCGTTGATGCCGCCAAGCAGGATGGCGACCGGAATGATGGCAAGCGGGTTGTGGCGGGCGAGGAAGGCGACAAGAATGCCGGTATAGCCGTAGCCGGCGGCGAGCGAGGCGTTGGCGCTGCCTTGCACGGCGCCGACTTCGAGCATGCCGGCAAGCCCGGCGAAGCCGCCGGCCAGCGCGGTGAAGCCGACGATCAGCGGCCCGACGGCAAGTCCCTGCACCTGGGCGGCCCTGACATTGCCGCCGGCGATGCGGGCGGCAAACCCCCAGCGGGTCTTTTCGATCAGCAGCCAGGACGCGATGCAGGCGACGATGCCGGCGACGAGGCCCCAATGCACCTCCATGCCGGGGATGTTGCCGACGCGATAGGCGTCCGCCAATGGCTGGGTGGAGGGTTTGTTGAGCGAGGCGGGATCGCGCAGCGGCCCTTCCACCAGCTGGTTCATCAGGGCGATGGCGATGTAGGCCATCAGCAGGCTCGATATGGTTTCGTTGACGGCGCGATAGTGACGGAGCGCGCCGACGGCACCGATCCAGATGCCGCCGGCGGCCACGCCCCCTGCGCCCATAAGCAAAATGACCAAAAAAGCCGGCGCGCCGCTCAGCGCCGTGCCGATTGCCGCGGCCGCGACGCCGCCCAGCACGATGGCGCCCTCGCCGCCGATGACGACGAGACCGAGCCGCGCCGGCAACGCCACACAAAGCGCCGCAAGCAGCAGCGGTGCTCCGCGCGACAGCGAGTTCTGGATGGAGAACCACGAGCCGAAGCCGCCGCGCCACATCGTTTCATAGAGTTGGACCGGCGACTTGCCGACCATCGCGATGAACAGGCTGAACAGCACCATGCCGACGATCAGGGCCGCGAGCGGAATGACGAAGGCTTCCGCTCGCCTGGCGCTCCATTCGAGCGCCGCCGGATATCCTCTGGCGCCGAACATCGTCGGCGCACCGGCGGTTGTCGCCGTATCTGCCATCGTCGCTGTCTCCTTGGGTATGGCCTGGTTCAGGCGGTTGAGCCGACGACGCCCTCGACCAGATAGTCCATGCTTTCGAGCTCGATGGCGGTCTCGACGAAGGCCTGGCCTTCGGTGGCGACGACGGCGCCCTTGTTGCTCTTCAACGGGCCCTTGATGACGGAGAACCCGCCCTTCATCATTTCGGCCAGCGTGGCGTCGAACTGCTTGCGGCCTGCCTCGCTGACGGCGGTGCCGAGCGGGCTCATCTTGACGAAGCCGTCGGCCAGGCCGCCGCGGGTGAAGTTGGGCAGCGGCGTGCCGGCGATAAGGTCGTCGACGAACATCTTGTAGACCTTGGCCCAGTTCCACTCGGCGCCGGTCAGATATTTTTCGGGCGCCAGCGGGCTTTGATTGGCGTGGTAGCCGCAGATGAAGGCGCCGCGTCCGGCCGCCGTCTCGACCACCACCTTCGGGCTGTCGACATGGCAGGTGATGACATCGGCGCCCTGATCGACCAGTGCGTTGGTGGCTTCCGCCTCCTTGACCGCCAGAGACCATTCGCCGGTAAAGATCACCTGGCAAGAGATGGTCGGGTCGACCGAGCGCGCGCCGAGCAGGAAGGAGTTGATGTTGAGCAGCACCTGCGGGATCGGCTTGGCAGCGACGAAGCCGAGCTTCTTGGTCTTCGAGGTGTGGCCGGCGACGACGCCGTTCAGGTACTGACCCATGCCGATGTAGCCGAAATAGGAGCCGGCATTCATCGGATGCTTGTCCTTGTTCCACATGCCGCCGCAATGGCGGAACTGCACGTCGGGGAATTTCGCGCACATGGCCAGCATATGCGGATCGAAATAGCCGAAGGAGGTCGGAAAGATCAGCGAGGCGCCGTCAAGGTTGATCATCGATTCCATGGTCTTCTGGACGTCGACCGTCTCGGGAACGTTCTCCTCCTCGACGACGGAGAGGCCTTCGATGCCCTTCAGCGACGCCGCCCCCTCGGCATGCGCCTGGTTGTAGCCGTAGTCGTCCTTCGGGCCGACATAGATGAAGCCGACGGTGGCAGAGGCGGCGAAGGCGCGGCCGATGGGAAAGGATGCCGAGGCCAGGCCGAGCGCCGCCCCGGCAGCGGACGTCTTGAGCAGGTCGCGGCGGTTAAGCATGAATCTCGCGGTCATATCGAATGCTCCCCTGTAGGACCCTTTTCCGGGTCGGTTAACGTGCCGTCAAGAAAGTGCATGCAATCGCTGTGCCAGTTCTGTTGTTAAAATTTATACAATGAAATCAATGGATGCGTCGAAACGCCTTGCTCACGTCGGAGGCAATTGCATGCACTTTTTGCCTTGAAAATAGCCAGTTTGACAGGCAGATTAAAATAGAGGCATAGAGAGGTCTATCGAGTCGGTGGGGCTGAGCCACCCGACTCGACAAGAAGACCGGATGGAGGAGATGTGTCGGGCAAGCGCAGCTTGATCAGGT
This sequence comes from Mesorhizobium calcicola, assembly GCF_042682105.1. Taxonomy (NCBI): domain Bacteria; kingdom Pseudomonadati; phylum Pseudomonadota; class Alphaproteobacteria; order Hyphomicrobiales; family Phyllobacteriaceae; genus Mesorhizobium; species Mesorhizobium calcicola. Next base: position 48,949 of record NZ_JBHUGY010000021.1, on the reverse strand, counting down.
CGGGTACAACCGTGGATCAGATGGTGAGGGCGATCGGCGACCGCATCGTCACCGGTTTCCTGCGTCCCGGCGAAAAGCTCGACGAGACCTCGCTCGCCGCCCGCTTCGACGTCTCGCGCACTCCGGTCCGGGAGGCGCTCGGCCAGTTGAGCGCCATGGGCCTGGTCGAAAGGCGGCCCAACCGTGGCGCTATCGTCGCGGTGGTTACGCAGGAGCATCTGGCCTCGATGTTCGAGAGCATGGCCGAACTGGAAGCGATCTGCGCGCGCTTCTCGGCCGAGCGCATGACCAGCAGCGAACGCCGCGCGCTCGAGGTCGAGCACCAGGCTTCGGCGCGGATGGTGCGGCTGGGCGCCGAGGAGGACTACGAATATTTCAACACCGAGTTCCACACCCGGCTCTATCGCGGCGCCCGCAACGCCCACATCTACGAAATGACCGTGATGACGCGGAGCCGGCTGGCGCCGTTCCGCCGCGCGCAGTTCATGTTGCCGGGGCGCCTCGCCAAATCCTGGCAGGAGCATGACGCCATCGTCACCGCGATCATGCGCGGCGATGGCAATGCCGCCGGCAAGGCTGCCAGGGATCACGTGTCCATCGTCAGCGAGGCGAGCGCCGTGTTTGTCGTTGGCGACCAACTGAGAGCCGAGCCACAACACCCGTAGGCCTTCCGAGAAGGGATTCAGGTGATACCAACCTGGGCCACACAGCGCGTCCAAGGCACGGCCTGACAAGTCTCGGGTGGATATTATAGCTAAATCTATATTAGTGATTGCTTGACAAATTACCTAAGCTCTGGTTTCCTGATTTACGGGTGGTTAAACAAGTTCATTGCGTTTTCCGAACGGTGTTCGCATGTCGACCTTGGTTGTCGCGGACCCGCGGGGGGTATATCTCGCCGGTCTGGAGTGGGTTCTGCAGAAGGCTGGGCACGATGTTGTCGCCCAGTGCCGACGCCCTGTCGACGTTATCCTTCATGTGGAGCGCCATCGGCCTGATATTGTCATCGTCGGCCTGGATATCGCGGACCCGCGGATGGCCGGTCTTTCCTCCCGGCTGAAGGCCTGCGACAGCGCTCTCGGCATCATCTTCATCGTGCAGCCAAACGGCAGGCTCGACCTCAAGGAAATACAGACGCTCGACAGCGACGGCCTGCTTCTGGACGGCATCAGCCACCGCTATCTCGTCGAATGCGTGAATGCGGTAGCGGCAGGCAAGAAGTGGGTCGACAACAAGATCGTCCAGCAATTGCTGATGCCCGGAACGCAGCACCGGCCGACGTCCAGGCTGACCGGGCGGGAGAGCGAAATCGCCGATCTCGTCTCGCGCGGACTGCGCAACAAGACCATCGCGCAGCGGCTGCATGTATCCGAAGGCACGGTGAAGATGCATCTGCATCACGTCTACGAGAAGCTGCACCTCGGCAGCCGGGCGGAACTGGCCTGGGTGGCACTTGGCAAAGATGCCGAGCGTCCAGGAATGGGCCTCGCCGGCCTGCTCTAAATCGTGACTTCGGCCGGCATTGGCAAGCGCCGGCAGCGGACGGGAAAAACACAGCGGCAGCGCTCAAGCCGGGCCGCGCTCTCACCCAAGCCGTTGTTCAAGCATCGGATTTTCTCAAGCCCCGATCCTCACTTGGTCCGATGCTTTCCAGAGCCGGATGATTTCAGGTCGAATCGACCTGGAATCTGAATCCGCATCTAAATCAAAGAGATAGAGCATGAGGTCGTCCGAAAGCCGCTTCGCGCTTTTCGGTATCATGCTCAGCGCGTCGACCGACAAGCGCCCTGCCGTGGCTCGATCTATCGAAGGATATATATCGTCCGATCAGGTGCGGGCATTCATCCTAATACTATCGAAACGCGAATGGACGCGCCCTCTTCATCGGCGACACAATCAAGGTTCGAAGGCCGCATTTTTGTGCGCGATCTTCCTTATAAAAGAGGGAGGGGGTCTCAAAACAAACAGTGAACATGGATTCCGCGCGAGTCCGAGCCGTGTGCACAACTGCTGCTACGGTCAATACGATGTGTAGAACCAGTCAACCATCCAGGGAGGATGAACATTATGGCTACCATTAATATCGTAGGCGATCTGGTACTCGACCAGTCTGCCGGTGTACAGACCGGCGCAGACGGCGACGACGTCGCAATTTCCGTTGACGCTATCACAGGCGACATCTCCGGTGGTCTTGACGCCGCTTTTCTCGCATATCTCAACGGTCTCACCCTGTCCTCCACGCAGTTGGCTTTTGCCGACACCGCGGAGGCGGCGAGTCAGGTCGGTCTCGTCACCGTGACGCCGGCAGTCGGCGAAAATGTCGTTGAGCTGGAGTTCGCGCCTCTGACCAACGCGTCGTCCGGTCTGTTTACAGTCGACGGTGACGCCATCTCCCTAACCACGGTGCAGGGCGGCAGCGCGGTGGAAGCATGGGCCGGCGGCCAACTCGTCGCGGCTTTCTACATCATCCCCGACGCCACCAACACGTCGGCCACGGTTCAGATGATCACTTTCGAGGCGATCGATCACCCGAACCCGGATAACCCCGATGACACGGTGGACTTCAGCGATATCCTGAAAGTCCGCGCGTTGGTCGAGACGTCGACGCCCATCGGTGACCACATTAACGTGGACGACGACGGCCCGAGCATCAGCGCGGCGACTGACGACGTGAACCTGGTCGTGGACGAGACGATACTGCTCACCAACGCCTTCGCTGACTTCTCGACGCAGTTCACCAAGGACGGCGGCACTGACGGTGAGGCTTCGACCGTTCACACCCTGAGTATCACGGGTGGAAACGGTACGGATTCGGGTTTGGTTGACACCGTATCCGATCTGGCGGTCCTCCTGTTCAACAACAACGGCGTCATCGAGGGCCGTACTGTTGACGCCAGTGGTACATTGGTGTTCACGGTTACGACTACTGCCGCTGGCGTTGTGACGCTCGACCAGGATCGTGCAGTCGTCCATGATCCCAATTTGGGGCCGAACGACACCGAGACGTTGACAGCGGACAATCTGATCGTCCTGACGGCGACCATCACCGACGGCGACGGGGACACTGCCTCGGCTGACCTCAACATCGGCCAGAATCTCATCTTCACTGATGACGCCCCCATCATCACGGTGCCGTTCGACGGTGACAGAAACCCGGCGACCAACCCTGTGCCGCCTGGACCTGCTACGCGCGAATCCGTGGGCAACGCGGTCGGCGCGCAGGCTTCCGGCGATTTCGGGTGGGACATCGGCAATGACAAATTCGGGGTTTACGACGGCACGCACTCTGACTTCGTCGACGTTGACGGCAACCCTGCCAACGGCATCCAGATCGGGCTGTCCGGTAACGTCACCGGGCTTCAACCCGCTGCTTTGGATTTCACCAGCGCGAGTGCAACGCTCGTGGCCGGCTCGGAAACGGACCACACGGCGACGTTCAACTGGATCGCCAACTACGACAGCGACCCGAGCACGGTGGCTATTGATCCGGGTAGCGTGGGTGGCACCCTCGTTTTCAACAAGGACCTCGACACCTATACCATCACCGTGACCAACGCGGCTGATGGTTTCACCAGGGATATCCTCCACACTTCGGAACTTCTCTCCAAGGAACCCACGAGTAACGTGGGCCACCCGAACATCGTGGTGGAGAAGTTGCAGGCTGACGACGCGACCACACCGGCGGATGAAGACTTCTTCGTGCAGTTTACCGCTAACTCGAACCCCAACGGGAACCCTTTCGGGTTCAATACGACGGGTGACGGTAGCCCGATCGCCGGCGATACTGGTTTCGACGCCGGCGATCAAGTCACCAGCAACTTCGAGGACTGGGTTTCTGCAACCCAAGCCACGAACGGGGTCGCCGGTGACACCATCCAGAAGGGCGAACTACTCACCCTCCGGTTCTTCAAGGACAGCCCCGGCATCATCAACGACAACGGAGCCAATAACGTCCCGAGCCAGACGGCCAACGACATGGTTATCAAGTTCGACGGTATCGGCAACAGCGAGGACCTGATGCTGATCCTCAACCTCGTCAACCTCGGCGCCAACGGCGTCTTGGGCGGCGGTGATGATACCTTCACCACGAAGGCGATGTACGTGTCGAACGCGAACATCTTCAAGACGGGTCAGGTGCCTGCCGCCTACGGACCTCCGGACGGGTTCACGCTCGACAACAACGACGGCCTCGTTATCGTCGAGAAGAACGACTACAACACCGCCATCTCGAACTGGGTGCTCCAGGGTGCCCAGATCATGCAGTCCGGCAACGGGCTCACCGGCACGGCGATCGACCTGAACCGGGCGACCGGCACAACCGGTGCTAGCACGGGAACCCACGCCTTCGACGCGACCGACAACGACGTGTTGAAGATCACGGACCTCGGCTTCACCGCGACGCAGACCACGACCCCGGACGCGCACCTCAACTTCGCAGTCGACATTCACGACGCGGACGGTGATTCGACCGGCATCAACCACATCTTTGTCGACGTCGTCTGACCGACACCTCAATAAGGGAAGGCAGCACGCTGCCTTCCCTCCCTTGTGAAGATCATCTAGCGCCTCGCGTAACACTGGCACGAACCAGGGCGCAAACATCATGATGCCGAAACTTCTCAAGTCCGCATTCGTCGGACGTATGTCGAACTTGTTACAACCCGAACGCAGAGCAAAGCTATAACAATGAAAACAACCTCACAGCCCTCTGCCTTGCAGGTGGTGATGAAAGAGGCCCGACGGGCCATCAAGCCGCTCGTTTGGTTCAGCGCCGGTATCAACATACTGATGCTGACAGGGGCACTCTACATGCTCCAGGTCTATCACCGCGTGTTGGGCAGCCACAGCTTGGAGACGCTGGTAGCGCTGTCGCTGATGGCGGCGGCAGCTCTCGCGACAATGTCAGCCTTGGACATCGTGCGTGGCCGCTTGCTGGCCAAGGTCGGCGCATGGATGAACATGCGACTGGCACCGGTTCTCCTGACCGCGACAGTGGAATACTCCGCCGCCACACCAGGCCAGGCCAACTCCCGCCCGCTGCGCGACCTCGACCAAGTCAGGAACTTTTTCACGAGCCCGAGCATCTTTCCGATTATCGACGCACCGTGGTCACCAATCTTCTTCGCCGCCATCTTCCTCATGCACCCGTGGCTCGGCTGGTTGGCACTCTGCGGCGGCATCGTGTTGTTCGCCCTAGCCCTGTTGAACGAGTATATCACACGCAAGCCGACAGCGGAGGCCGCGGGTGCCCAGGCGCGGGCCTACACGCAGGCCGAGGCGGCAATCCGTAACGCCGAGGTCGTCCAGGCCATGGGTATGTTGAAGCCCCTACTCGCGCGTTGGAAAGCTCACCAGGACGAGGCCAACGTCGGGCAAGTTCTCGTCGCCCACCGCGGCGGCACTATCTCGGCCATCGCGAAGAGTTTCCGACAGGGCCTCCAGATGGCCATCCTCGGACTCGGCGCTTATTTAGTCGTGAAGAATGAGGCTTCGGGCGGTATCATGATCGCCGCCTCAATTCTAATGGGCCGCGCGTTGGCCCCGGTCGAACAGGCGATCGCCACGTGGAAGGCGACGGTGGGAGCCCGCGCGGCTTACAAGCGACTTGTCAATGTCGCCGGTCAGCACCCGGAGGTCACAACGGCCCTGCCATTGCCGCGCCCAAAAGGTAAGTTTGAGGCCGAGAACATCGTCCTCGCCCGCCAGGGCGGTGAGCACATCTTGAAGGGAATCAGCTTCCAACTCAACTCGGGCGAAGTAATGGCGCTGATCGGCCCGAGCGCGGCCGGCAAGACGAGCTTGGCGCGAATACTAGCGGGCACTTGGCGCCCATCAGGCGGTCGCGCGTTGCTAGACGGCATGAGCGTCGCCGAGTGGGCATCGGAGGATCGCGGAAAATACGTCGGCTACTTGCCGCAGGACATCGAACTCTTCGCCGGCACTATCTCCGAGAACATCGCCCGCTTCACGCCACTTAACCCGGCGGTCTTCAACAACGTGGTCAGGGCCGCGCAGTTGGCGGGAGTTCACGAACTGATCAAGGGACTGCCGAAGGGTTACGCCACCGAGATCGGCGAATCCGGCGCGGTGCTGTCAGGCGGACAGCGTCAGCGCATCGGGCTGGCGCGGGCACTCTACGGCGACCCGGCGCTCCTTATCCTCGACGAGCCTAATTCCAACCTCGACCACGAGGGCGAGCAAGCACTGGCCACAGTCATCGGTGGGCTCAAGGAGGCAGGTACGACCCTGATCTTGATCTCACACCGCCCGAGCATTTTGGAAAAGGTAGACAAGGTGTTGGTGCTTAATCACGGCGCACAGGACCTCTTCGGTCCACGCGACCATGTCCTCAACGAACTCACCAACCGCGTCCGCAAGGTGACCCAGATGCCAAAGGCAGCCCAGCTGCCAACCCTCGAAGTGGTCAAGGAAGTCAAGGAAATCAAAGAGGTCAAAGAAGCATGAGCCGTTCCCCGGAATTGAACGTCGTGCGGTTACCCGTCCCGCCACCCTCCCTGCTGGAACCGGTACCCCTGCGTCTTACGGGCGTGACGTGCACCGGGTTCGCGATCATGTTCCTGTTCTTCGGCGTGGCCGGGGGTTGGGCGGCGCTGGCACCGTTGGACAGCGCCGCGGTAGCGCCGGGCGTCATCAAGGTCGCCGGCGACCGCAAGCTCATCCAGCACCTCGAGGGCGGCATCATCGCGGAGTTGAACGCCGCCAACGGTGATATCGTCAAGGCGGGCAAGATCCTCATCCGGCTCGACAACACACAGGCGAAGGCGCAGCTTGACCTGGTCCAGAACCGGATAGCAACGCGTGAGGCGCTGGCCGCGCGTCTCGGGGCCGAGCGCGACGGCAAGGCCGAAATCACATTTGACCCAGCGCTGCTCGCAAACCCCTCTGCCGCCGTCAAGGACTCGGTGGCCGCACAGCGTGACGTGTTCGCGGCGAAACACCACAACTTGACGGACGAGCGGGAAATTCTCAGCCAGCGCCGTCACCAGACCGAGGAAGAGATAACGGGACTGGAGCAACTTATCGTCACCGAGGACAAGCAGATCGAGGCGATCGATGGGGAAAGCAAAGACCTTGAGGATCTGCTCAAGAAGGGGCTGACCACCCGCGAGCGGAACCTGTCGCTCAGACGACAACAGCGGGCGATCGAGGGCGAGCGCGCTACCAACGTCGCGGCGATCGCTCGTGCCAGAAGCGCCATGGCCGAGATCGACATGCAAATCTTGAACCTCAACACGGTGCGGCTGAACGAGGCCGTCGATGAGTTGAGCAAGGTGGAGGCGGAGTTGTTTGACCTCAGACAGCAGGAGCGTTCCGCCAGGGACGTGCTTACCCGTACCAATGTCGTCGCGCCAGTTGACGGCATCGTCATGGACCTGAAGGTCCACACGGCGGGCGGTGTCGTGAAGCCCGGTGAGACATTGATGACAGTCGTGCCGCTCGGACAACAACTCGTGGTCGAGGCTATGGTCAAACCAGAGGATGTCGAGACGATCGCCCCCGGACAGCCCGCGCACGTCAGCTTCCCGGCCTTCGCCCGCTACAACCTGCCGCCACTCGAAGGCGTCGTGGAGATCGTGTCGGCCGACCGCATGGTGGAGGAGCGTAGCGGAGCACCGTATTTCGCCGCGACTGTGTTGATCGACAAGAGTGAACTCGCCAAGCTGGAGGGCCGAAAGCTGTTGCCCGGCATGTCGAGCGAGGCGATGATCCGGACGGGTGCTCGCACCGTGCTTTCTTACCTCGCCGAGCCGATCACGCAGAACTTCCGCCGGGCGATGCGGGAAAAATAGCGGTAGGCCGCCCGAAGGGTGTCAGCTGTTGAGATGCTTCAATTCAAACCCGGCGTCATCCTGGGTGCCGGACAAGTGCTGTTCGGCGGACTGGAACATGTCCGCGAACTCCATCTCGTTTTCAAGCATCACGCCGCCAACCTTGATGGTCAAGGCATCCTCGGTTCCCTTTGGTGCGAAATAGACTTGCGCGACACGCGTCCGGATACGCTCGCCGATTTCCTCGGCTTCTGCTTCGGTCGCGCCCGAGAGGAAAATCCCGAACATCGAAGTCCCTATGCGTCCAACCAGATCCTCCGCGCGCACCGACGATCGTATGGTCAAGGCTATGAGTCGCAAGGCCTCGTCGCCCCATTCAAGACCAAAGCGCAGGTTGATGGACCGCAGATGTTCCGAATGAATAACCAGGAAGGCGCCCGAGCGTCGTCCCGGCGCCGATGGCCTTGTTGTCCTTCTTTCGACCATCGATGTGAAGACCGGCCCATTCAGACAGCCTGTTAACTTGTCATAGGTTCCAGACCTGTTGAGTTCCTGCCGGAAGCTGCGGATTTGGATCTGCTGCCAGCCGATCAGCAAGAAAAGCGGCAGAGCAATGATCACCGGTAGCAGCACAGCGGTCATCATGCTGCGCCCGAACGGCGTGAGCGCGTCGCTGAACAAAAGCAGGTAGTTGAGACCCAGGGAAAGACCGACGCTCCCGGCTGTCCCCAGAAAGGTCAGCCATGCGGCGCTTCTCCATGCCTGCGCCGAGGTGGTCGCTTCGGTTTGTGCCATTGGCTAATCTCCTGTCAGATCAGCCAGCATAGAGCCGGCGTACAGCATTTCAGTTTCCGAGAACAATACAATTTGATCAATGAAACCCAATCATTGTTCGCGCAACCGGCTTGCCCAGGAAATTTGCACCGTAAAGGTTAATCAATGGAATGCCGGCCCACTGAACAGTCAATGGCCGCTCACGGACCTATCCACTGTTTCCACCACGGCTTCGGCAATCCGGCTCTAGGCCCCGCAGCCTATCGCGGCGGGCCGAAAATGCCCATCTCCGCACCCTGGGCAGTCACCTGCGCCTTGCCATAGATGCCGCTCGGCAGCGCCGTCGCCCAGCCGTTGGACACAAGCCAGGCGCCGACATCCTGCTTGCCCAGCCTGCACGGTGCGGCGATGGCAAAACGCTCGACGTCCGGCGGCACGAAACATTTCAGCGCGCGTCCCCGTAACCAGGAATTGAAAGCGGCACGTGCGCGCTGGCCGCAAGGCCAGGTGACGTCATGAAACGAACAGGATCCGTCGGGGTCGATGCCCTGGATCCCGCTGATGATCACCTTCCGGCCCATGGACTCGAAGATCGCTGACGATGTGGCAACCGGGCGGTAGAGCAAAACCTCCCGCCAATCTTCCGGCATGGGAGCCTTAGGGGGCACAGCCAGGCCAAGGTCGGTGAGCGGCGGACGGGGCTCCACCCGTTCGAGCTCCACCGGATCAAGCTGTGGCGAAGCGATGAGGTTCTGGGCAATCTTGCGCGCGGGTTCTCGTCGATGTGCTTCGACAATGGGCCGTCGGATTGGCTGCGTGCCGCTATTTTGCGAAGGGGCAAGGACAGGCCGATCGACCGCAAGCAAAGCCCCGGCCTGAATGATCAGCAGAACCCCGGCCAGAAGCAGGAGGCTTCCGAGCGCGATCGCCGAGCGGCTGTGGCCCAGCCCAGCCATCAGCCAGCCTGTCCATCAGGTCGGTCCCAGGGCCTTCCCCGGTCAGAAACCCGACGTCGATTTTGCAACCAGTTTGAGCGCACCCTTTTGAATCTGATAAAATGGCATCGATCGTTCACTGGATCCGTCCGCCCGAAACCGGAACAGGCCTGTCGATCCACGAAACCCGTTTGGGTTTTCGAGAACCTGCTTGCTGAAGCCATCGGGCCCGACCGCACTGGCAACCCCTGCTGTCAGGGCAACCATATCATAAGCATAGGCCACATTGACGTCGGCCGGGTAGTTGTATGTCGTCCTGAAGCGGTCGGCGATCGGTCCGGTTTCGCGCGAATCGAGCGTGGCGATATATGCCCCCTCGAACAGCGGATCCATGGGGTGCTCCAGCCAACGGTTCGTTCCGACGACAGAAATTGCCTTTCCCGGAATGCCCTTTGATTTGAGGGCGGCAAGGATGGGCGAAGGGCTGCCATCGCCGCTGGCAACGATTACGGCGTCCGGGGCGTCCACGAGCGAGCCCATCTCGTCGACCGCCTTCGCGCCGCCGTCGCTGGCCGAATACGGGACCGTAACCGCCAGCGTCGCGCCATAGATGCTGAGGCTGTTTGCAACCCGCTTCTCCACGGCGCTGGCGTTTGAGCCTTCCGCGACAAGCAACACGAACTTCTTGCGACCTTTGGCAGCGAGTCCCGCGGCGCCCGCCGCGGCACTGTCCGCTTCGCTGAGCAGCACCGCATAAACCCCGGCGCCGCCCGCGAAATTATCGGCAAGCGCCAGCACCGGCGGACGCTTCGATCCCGACAACGTGGCAATATGCTGGGCTGCCGGCAGTTCGGTCGGGCCGATGACGACTTTCGACCCCGTCGTTATCGCACTTATCGCCAATTTGCTGGCCTGTGCGCTGTCGCCTTTGGTGTCCTCTACCGTCAGCGTCAGCAATCCATTGCCGATATCCGTCATCGCCAGTTTGGCGGCATCGAGCATCTTCCTGCCGTTTTGCCCCTCCGTTCCGGGCGCGGACAACGGCAGCAACATCGTGATTTTTGTCGAACCGGTGCCCAATGACTGGGTCGCCTGGGCCGGACCGGCAGCAACGTCGCCATTCTGCCCGGCAGGCACGGCAATCGCCGCCGGATCGAGCGCTTCGGAAACGCTGCCTTTCGACTGGCAGCCTGACAATGTCATGGCGAGCGCAAAGGCGATTGCCCATGTCCGCGGACAGTGGACCTGTCGGCCAGCTTCCATGATTGCTCCACCCTATCTGCCGCCGAGTATTCTTCCAGGCCTGGTCTTCAACTCATGGTACGGCGGACTTGCCGTGCCGTCTGTAGTTTCTTTAGCCATCGAAAAGCCTGGCTCTGAGCGCCTTGATCTGTCTTGCTTGCCCGGCAGTGCGATAGTCGGCGCATTTCATGTATCGTGGCCCTGGCACGAACACGCGGCGCACGCAAACGCCTTTTTTCTGGGCTGGAGCCCCATCCTCTCCTCCCGACGATGCGAAAAAACCGAATGTCGCCACCGGCAATGGCCCGGTCACTTCAATCCCCTCCTTTGCCAGGATTGCCCGCGCGCGCTGGCAGTAGCGGACCGAAAGTGCAGAGAACCGGCTTTCATTGTGCCCGGCGCGATACTTCATGACGGTTGTGCACAGATCGCCCGCGGCCAGCTTGTTGGCCTGGGCAAGATATTTGACCCCAAGCGCGATGTTGGTCGCCGGCGCGCTCAGGTCGTCGAGGGAGCCTCGAAAGCCGAGCATGCGCGCTGTCGCCGGCATCACCTGCATCAGGCCGACTTCGCCGTCGGCGCCCTGCACATCAGGATCGAACCCGCTTTCGATCTCCATCACGGCATGCGCCAGCACCGGCTCCAGGCCATAGATCGATGCCTGGCAACTCGCAAACGCCTTGAATGTCTGCCGGGTCCACTCCGTAGCCGCGTCACAGTGCGTCGGCCGTATCAAGTCGGACGACCGTTCCACGGAAGGCCGTTCCAGCCAGTTGGCGCGGGCCATCGTGACAGTTTGGCCGAAGCCGACCAGCGCGATCGCTCCGGCGATCGCCCGCAAGAAAGATCCGTCGGCTATCATGATGGCCAACAGGCGTGGGTTCGCTTATCCGGTCAGTGCATGTACTCGACCATGCGATCGTGAAAACATTCGCATTTGTTGAGGGTGTCTTCGTCGCGATAGTTCGTTTTCAGATAGCCATAGGCCATGCCGCAGGCCACCTTGGCTTCCGACGCCCAGACGAAGACCGGACGGGACGAATTGATCCATTCCGAGCTGTTGGCGACGGCGACCGATTCGTCCATCAGCTTGACCACCTGGTCCTTGAGGTCGACGATGTTGTCGGTCAGCACCAGGTTGGACGTCCCCACCACCCGACAATAGTCGGCCGACGGACCTTCGATGATGTCGGCGGCATAACCCGTCGACCCGACTGCCAGCAACAGCGTCGCAGCGGAAACCAGCAGTCTTGCAGAACGTTTCATGTTGAGCTCCCCTCGATATTAGCAATGTATAACATAGTCGCGTGACCGAGCGCCATGCCGTTAGATCGTGACCGTGTGTTGTGCGTGTGCCGTGTCGTCGTAAAGCAGAGTGATGGTGCCGGCTGGCGCGTTGTTCTGCAAGACGGCCACGTCGACGAAATTGGCGCCGCCGGTTGTGCCATTGGCATCGACGCTGAGCGTGTGCGTTCCCTCGTCGTATTTCGCGAAGTCGGCAATATTCCCCCCTGGGGCCGTCTCGAACAGGGCTGTAAGGTCGATCTTGTCGCCCTCGGCACCGTTATAGTCGGTGATGAGATCGTTGATGTCGAGGCTGTCGAGTTTGAACGTGTCGGCGCCCGTACCACCGGTGAGCGTATCCTGGCCCAAACCGCCGATGAGCAGGTCGTTGCCACCTTCGCCCTTGAGAGTGTCGTTGCCGGCCCCACCCGAGAGATAATTGTTCCCGGAGTTCCCGAACAGGAAGTCGGCGCCCGACCCCCCGATCAGCCCTTCGATGTTGGTAAGGATATCTCCCGCGGCATTGCCACCGCCGATATTGCCGTCGAGCGGATTGGCAAATGTCCCGGGTGCACCGGAGGCATGCCCGTCATCGGCCAGATTGATCGAAATGGCCAAAGCGCTGCCGGAGTAGTCGACAGTGTCGCCTGGGCCTGTTCCGCCATTGATCGTGTCGGCTCCGGAACTCGCGGCAATGACCTCGGCGGTCGTGGTACCGGTCTCCTGATAGCCGGCGCCGGTGTGGGTTCCGATCAGGGAGACGGACAAATTGTCGGAACTGGTGACGGTGTCGCCATCATGATCGGTCGTGCTCAGCGCGAAATTCAGCGTGGTATCGCTGACGATTGTCTGGGCGTTATAGGTGAGCGACAGCAGGACGACCTTGGGATCGTCGCCGGCGGCGCTCGCAATGTTCGTTACGTCCACCTCGCCAAAGTTGAAGAAGGCACCCGTCGTCGTTCCGCCGGTACCCCAGTGGGCTGCGTCGACAACCAGCGTTGTGCCGTCAGCCTGCGTGACATTCCAGCTCGCTGACGTGGTGTGCGCGGCATTCCAGATGGTCACCTGGAAATGTTCGAACGTGTCGTTCCCGCCCTTTCCGATTCCGATGGAGACCTGGCTCTGGTCGAGAGCGAACTTGAAGGTCAAGGTTTCGTCCGTATCCAAATTGCCGTTGCCGATGCCCATGCCGTTGGCGTTCTTGAACACGTTGTTATGTGTCGGATCGGTGTCGGACGACTTGAAGCCATCGATAAGGACATCATAGCCGGTGGCTGGAGCCGGATCGTTGGTGAAGCTGGCGGTGCCGCCCGCGATTTTGACGAAGTTGCCATTGCCGTTGGGAATTCCCGATACCACATCGAACGTGCTGGTCGCCTGCAGGCTGTTCGTCACGAGGTGGAAATCGTAGGTGCCGGCCGCCGAAGCAGTCAGCGTGAAGTACTCGTTGGCACCCGAAGCGGCCAACGCGCTGCCGAGCGTCGTGTATGCGAACATCTCGGACGAATGCGTGGCGGTGTCATAGTGGGTGTATTCGTAAAACGTGTAGAGTGTCGTTGTTCCGCTCTTCACGTCGACCTGGGTCACCGCATCGCTATTGGCATTGTTCCCCTGGCTGGTAAACGCGTAGGTCAGCCCGCTCGGTGCGGTTCCCATCGCGATGCCGATTGCCGAAGTGAGGCTTGGCCCATCCGCTCCGAAAGACGGCTGCCAAGTGCCATGGACGTCGGTATTGTTGACGTTCGGCATGATGGCGTCCTGAATGCCGGTGATCGTCGGCGTATCGTCATTGACATTGATCGTCAGCGAGCCTGGCGCCGTGTCGCCGTCATGGTCGGTCGTCGTGTAGCCGACCGTGAACGCCACGTCGTTCTCGTTGGCGCCCGCCGGATGGTCGATCGCATGCAGCTGGGTCACCGTGTAGGCACCGGCCGTCGTGTTCGACAGCGACACCGACACCACCGCCACCGCCACGCCGTTCTGGATCTGGCTGATCGTCAGCAGTGTCCCGGCGCCGTTCACCGTCTGGAAGAAGGCGCCTTCCGTCGTCGTCGTCGTCGGCAGCCCGGCACCCGTCAGCAGCGTCGTGCCGGCGCCGTCGGCGCCATAGCCGTGCGCCAGCGTTCCGGTCAGGTTGGCCGTATCGGGCGTGACGTCGCCGGTGCCGCCGGCAATGCCGCCGGCCAGCGCGTCGTCGTCGAGCTGCACCGCGGCGTTGCTCGCAACCGTCGGCGTGTCGTCATTGACATTGATCGTCAGCGAGCCTGGCGCCGTGTCGCCGTCATGGTCGGTCGTCGTGTAGCCGACCGTGAACGCCACGTCGTTCTCGTTGGCGCCCGCCGGATGGTCGATCGCATGCAGCTGGGTCACCGTGTAGGCGCCGGCCGTCGTGTTCGACAGCGACACCGACACCACCGCCACCGCCACGCCGTTCTGGATCTGGCTGATCGTCAGCAGTGTCCCGGCGCCGTTCACCGTCTGGAAGAAGGCGCCTTCCGTCGTCGTCGTCGTCGGCAGCCCGGCACCCGTCAGCAGCGTCGTGCCGGCGCCGTCGGCGCCATAGCTGTGCGCCAGCGTCCCGGTCAGGTTGGCCGTATCGGGCGTGACGTCGCCGGTGCCGCCGGCAATGCCGCCGGCCAGCGCGTCGTCGTCGAGCTGCACCGCGGCGTTGCTCGCAACCGTCGGCGTGTCGTCATTGACATTGATCGTCAGCGAGCCTGGCGCCGTGTCGCCGTCATGGTCGGTCGTCGTGTAGCCGACCGTGAACGCCACGTCGTTCTCGTTGGCGCCCGCCGGATGGTCGATCGCATGCAGCTGGGTCACCGTGTAGGCGCCGGCCGTCGTGTTAGACAGCGACACCGACACCACCGCCACCGCCACGCCGTTCTGGATCTGGCTGATCGTCAGCAGTGTCCCGGCGCCGTTCACCGTCTGGAAGAAGGCGCCTTCCGTCGTCGTCGTCGTCGGCAGCCCGGCACCCGTCAGCAGCGTCGTGCCGGCGCCGTCGGCGCCATAGCTGTGCGCCAGCGTTCCGGTCAGGTTGGCCGTATCGGGCGTGACGTCGCCGGTGCCGCCGGCGATGCCGCCGGCCAGCGCGTCGTCGTCGAGCTGCACCGCGGCGTTGCTCGCAACCGTCGGCGTGTCGTCATTGACATTGATCGTCAGCGAGCCTGGCGCCGTGTCGCCGTCATGGTCGGTCGTCGTGTAGCCGACCGTGAACGCCACGTCGTTCTCGTTGGCGCCCGCCGGATGGTCGATCGCATGCAGCTGGGTCACCGTGTAGGCGCCGGCCGTCGTGTTAGACAGCGACACCGACACCACCGCCACCGCCACGCCGTTCTGGATCTGGCTGATCGTCAGCAGTGTCCCGGCGCCGTTCACCGTCTGGAAGAAGGCGCCTTCCGTCGTCGTCGTCGTCGGCAGCCCGGCACCCGTCAGCAGCGTCGTGCCGGCGCCGTCGGCGCCATAGCCGTGCGCCAGCGTCCCGGTCAGGTTGGCCGTATCGGGCGTGACGTCGCCGGTGCCGCCGGCGATGCCGCCGGCCAGCGCGTCGTCGTCGAGCTGCACCGCGGCGTTGCTCGCAACCGTCGGCGTGTCGTCATTGACATTGATCGTCAGCGAGCCTGGCGCCGTGTCGCCGTCATGGTCGGTCGTCGTGTAGCCGACCGTGAACGCCACGTCGTTCTCGTTGGCGCCCGCCGGATGGTCGATCGCATGCAGCTGGGTCACCGTGTAGGCGCCGGCCGTCGTGTTAGACAGCGACACCGACACCACCGCCACCGCCACGCCGTTCTGGATCTGGCTGATCGTCAGCAGCGTCCCGGCGCCGTTCACCGTCTGGAAGAAGGCGCCTTCCGTCGTCGTCGTCGTCGGCAGCCCGGCACCCGTCAGCAGCGTCGTGCCGGCGCCGTCGGCGCCATAGCCGTGCGCCAGCGTTCCGGTCAGGTTGGCCGTATCGGGCGTGACGTCGCCGGTGCCGCCGGCAATGCCGCCGGCCAGCGCGTCGTCGTCGAGCTGCACCGCGGCGTTGCTCGCAACCGTCGGCGTGTCGTCATTGACATTGATCGTCAGCGAGCCTGGCGCCGTGTCGCCGTCATGGTCGGTCGTCGTGTAGCCGACCGTGAACGCCACGTCGTTCTCGTTGGCGCCCGCCGGATGGTCGATCGCATGCAGCTGGGTCACCGTGTAGGCGCCGGCCGTCGTGTTAGACAGCGACACCGACACCACCGCCACCGCCACGCCGTTCTGGATCTGGCTGATCGTCAGCAGCGTCCCGGCGCCGTTCACCGTCTGGAAGAAGGCGCCTTCCGTCGTCGTCGTCGTCGGCAGCCCGGCACCCGTCAGCAGCGTCGTGCCGGCGCCGTCGGCGCCATAGCTGTGCGCCAGCGTTCCGGTCAGGTTGGCCGTATCGGGCGTGACGTCGCCGGTGCCGCCGGCAATGCCGCCGGCCAGCGCGTCGTCGTCGAGCTGCACCGCGGCGTTGCTCGCAACCGTCGGCGTGTCGTCATTGACATTGATCGTCAGCGAGCCTGGCGCCGTGTCGCCGTCATGGTCGGTCGTCGTGTAGCCGACCGTGAACGCCACGTCGTTCTCGTTGGCGCCCGCCGGATGGTCGATCGCATGCAGCTGGGTCACCGTGTAGGCGCCGGCCGTCGTGTTAGACAGCGACACCGACACCACCGCCACCGCCACGCCGTTCTGGATCTGGCTGATCGTCAGCAGCGTCCCGGCGCCGTTCACCGTCTGGAAGAAGGCGCCTTCCGTCGTCGTCGTCGTCGGCAGCCCGGCACCCGTCAGCAGCGTCGTGCCGGCGCCGTCGGCGCCATAGCCGTGCGCCAGCGTCCCGGTCAGGTTGGCCGTATCGGGCGTGACGTCGCCGGTGCCGCCGGCAATGCCGCCGGCCAGCGCGTCGTCGTCGAGCTGCACCGCGGCGTTGCTCGCAACCGTCGGCGTGTCGTCATTGACATTGATCGTCAGCGAGCCTGGCGCCGTGTCGCCGTCATGGTCGGTCGTCGTGTAGCCGACCGTGAACGCCACGTCGTTCTCGTTGGCGCCCGCCGGATGGTCGATCGCATGCAGCTGGGTCACCGTGTAGGCGCCGGCCGTCGTGTTCGACAGCGACACCGACACCACCGCCACCGCCACGCCGTTCTGGATCTGGCTGATCGTCAGCAGTGTCCCGGCGCCGTTCACCGTCTGGAAGAAGGCGCCTTCCGTCGTCGTCGTCGTCGGCAGCCCGGCACCCGTCAGCAGCGTCGTGCCGGCGCCGTCGGCGCCATAGCCGTGCGCCAGCGTTCCGGTCAGGTTGGCCGTATCGGGCGTGACGTCGCCGGTGCCGCCGGCAATGCCGCCGGCCAGCGCGTCGTCGTCGAGCTGCACCGCGGCGTTGCTCGCAACCGTCGGCGTGTCGTCATTGACATTGATCGTCAGCGAGCCTGGCGCCGTGTCGCCGTCATGGTCGGTCGTCGTGTAGCCGACCGTGAACGCCACGTCGTTCTCGTTGGCGCCCGCCGGATGGTCGATCGCATGCAGCTGGGTCACCGTGTAGGCGCCGGCCGTCGTGTTAGACAGCGACACCGACACCACCGCCACCGCCACGCCGTTCTGGATCTGGCTGATCGTCAGCAGCGTCCCGGCGCCGTTCACCGTCTGGAAGAAGGCGCCTTCCGTCGTCGTCGTCGTCGGCAGCCCGGCACCCGTCAGCAGCGTCGTGCCGGCGCCGTCGGCGCCATAGCCGTGCGCCAGCGTTCCGGTCAGGTTGGCCGTATCGGGCGTGACGTCGCCGGTGCCGCCGGCGATGCCGCCGGCCAGCGCGTCGTCGTCGAGCTGCACCGCGGCGTTGCTCGCAACCGTCGGCGTGTCGTCATTGACATTGATCGTCAGCGAGCCTGGCGCCGTGTCGCCGTCATGGTCGGTCGTCGTGTAGCCGACCGTGAACGCCACGTCGTTCTCGTTGGCGCCCGCCGGATGGTCGATCGCATGCAGCTGGGTCACCGTGTAGGCGCCGGCCGTCGTGTTCGACAGCGACACCGACACCACCGCCACCGCCACGCCGTTCTGGATCTGGCTGATCGTCAGCAGTGTCCCGGCGCCGTTCACCGTCTGGAAGAAGGCGCCTTCCGTCGTCGTCGTCGTCGGCAGCCCGGCACCCGTCAGCAGCGTCGTGCCGGCGCCGTCGGCGCCATAGCTGTGCGCCAGCGTTCCGGTCAGGTTGGCCGTATCGGGCGTGACGTCGCCGGTGCCGCCGGCAATGCCGCCGGCCAGCGCGTCGTCGTCGAGCTGCACCGCGGCGTTGCTCGCAACCGTCGGCGTGTCGTCATTGACATTGATCGTCAGCGAGCCTGGCGCCGTGTCGCCGTCATGGTCGGTCGTCGTGTAGCCGACCGTGAACGCCACGTCGTTCTCGTTGGCGCCCGCCGGATGGTCGATCGCATGCAGCTGGGTCACCGTGTAGGCGCCGGCCGTCGTGTTAGACAGCGACACCGACACCACCGCCACCGCCACGCCGTTCTGGATCTGGCTGATCGTCAGCAGCGTCCCGGCGCCGTTCACCGTCTGGAAGAAGGCGCCTTCCGTCGTCGTCGTCGTCGGCAGCCCGGCACCCGTCAGCAGCGTCGTGCCGGCGCCGTCGGCGCCATAGCCGTGCGCCAGCGTTCCGGTCAGGTTGGCCGTATCGGGCGTGACGTCGCCGGTGCCGCCGGCAATGCCGCCGGCCAGCGCGTCGTCGTCGAGCTGCACCGCGGCGTTGCTCGCAACCGTCGGCGTGTCGTCATTGACATTGATCGTCAGCGAGCCTGGCGCCGTGTCGCCGTCATGGTCGGTCGTCGTGTAGCCGACCGTGAACGCCACGTCGTTCTCGTTGGCGCCCGCCGGATGGTCGATCGCATGCAGCTGGGTCACCGTGTAGGCGCCGGCCGTCGTGTTAGACAGCGACACCGACACCACCGCCACCGCCACGCCGTTCTGGATCTGGCTGATCGTCAGCAGCGTCCCGGCGCCGTTCACCGTCTGGAAGAAGGCGCCTTCCGTCGTCGTCGTCGTCGGCAGCCCGGCACCCGTCAGCAGCGTCGTGCCGGCGCCGTCGGCGCCATAGCTGTGCGCCAGCGTTCCGGTCAGGTTGGCCGTATCGGGCGTGACGTCGCCGGTGCCGCCGGCAATGCCGCCGGCCAGCGCGTCGTCGTCGAGCTGCACCGCGGCGTTGCTCGCAACCGTCGGCGTGTCGTCATTGACATTGATCGTCAGCGAGCCTGGCGCCGTGTCGCCGTCATGGTCGGTCGTCGTGTAGCCGACCGTGAACGCCACGTCGTTCTCGTTGGCGCCCGCCGGATGGTCGATCGCATGCAGCTGGGTCACCGTGTAGGCGCCGGCCGTCGTGTTAGACAGCGACACCGACACCACCGCCACCGCCACGCCGTTCTGGATCTGGCTGATCGTCAGCAGCGTCCCGGCGCCGTTCACCGTCTGGAAGAAGGCGCCTTCCGTCGTCGTCGTCGTCGGCAGCCCGGCACCCGTCAGCAGCGTCGTGCCGGCGCCGTCGGCGCCATAGCCGTGCGCCAGCGTCCCGGTCAGGTTGGCCGTATCGGGCGTGACGTCGCCGGTGCCGCCGGCAATGCCGCCGGCCAGCGCGTCGTCGTCGAGCTGCACCGCGGCGTTGCTCGCAACCGTCGGCGTGTCGTCATTGACATTGATCGTCAGCGAGCCTGGCGCCGTGTCGCCGTCATGGTCGGTCGTCGTGTAGCCGACCGTGAACGCCACGTCGTTCTCGTTGGCGCCCGCCGGATGGTCGATCGCATGCAGCTGGGTCACCGTGTAGGCGCCGGCCGTCGTGTTCGACAGCGACACCGACACCACCGCCACCGCCACGCCGTTCTGGATCTGGCTGATCGTCAGCAGTGTCCCGGCGCCGTTCACCGTCTGGAAGAAGGCGCCTTCCGTCGTCGTCGTCGTCGGCAGCCCGGCACCCGTCAGCAGCGTCGTGCCGGCGCCGTCGGCGCCATAGCCGTGCGCCAGCGTTCCGGTCAGGTTGGCCGTATCGGGCGTGACGTCGCCGGTGCCGCCGGCAATGCCGCCGGCCAGCGCGTCGTCGTCGAGCTGCACCGCGGCGTTGCTCGCAACCGTCGGCGTGTCGTCATTGACATTGATCGTCAGCGAGCCTGGCGCCGTGTCGCCGTCATGGTCGGTCGTCGTGTAGCCGACCGTGAACGCCACGTCGTTCTCGTTGGCGCCCGCCGGATGGTCGATCGCATGCAGCTGGGTCACCGTGTAGGCGCCGGCCGTCGTGTTAGACAGCGACACCGACACCACCGCCACCGCCACGCCGTTCTGGATCTGGCTGATCGTCAGCAGCGTCCCGGCGCCGTTCACCGTCTGGAAGAAGGCGCCTTCCGTCGTCGTCGTCGTCGGCAGCCCGGCACCCGTCAGCAGCGTCGTGCCGGCGCCGTCGGCGCCATAGCCGTGCGCCAGCGTTCCGGTCAGGTTGGCCGTATCGGGCGTGACGTCGCCGGTGCCGCCGGCGATGCCGCCGGCCAGCGCGTCGTCGTCGAGCTGCACCGCGGCGTTGCTCGCAACCGTCGGCGTGTCGTCATTGACATTGATCGTCAGCGAGCCTGGCGCCGTGTCGCCGTCATGGTCGGTCGTCGTGTAGCCGACCGTGAACGCCACGTCGTTCTCGTTGGCGCCCGCCGGATGGTCGATCGCATGCAGCTGGGTCACCGTGTAGGCGCCGGCCGTCGTGTTCGACAGCGACACCGACACCACCGCCACCGCCACGCCGTTCTGGATCTGGCTGATCGTCAGCAGTGTCCCGGCGCCGTTCACCGTCTGGAAGAAGGCGCCTTCCGTCGTCGTCGTCGTCGGCAGCCCGGCACCCGTCAGCAGCGTCGTGCCGGCGCCGTCGGCGCCATAGCTGTGCGCCAGCGTTCCGGTCAGGTTGGCCGTATCGGGCGTGACGTCGCCGGTGCCGCCGGCAATGCCGCCGGCCAGCGCGTCGTCGTCGAGCTGCACCGCGGCGTTGCTCGCAACCGTCGGGATGTCGTCGACGATGGAGATGACAATCGAGGCCGGCGTGGCATCGCTGTCGCCGGAGGCGTCTGTCACCGCCATGGTGATGGTGTCGCTGAGCGGGTTGATCTCGCCTTGGCCGGTATGGGTCAGCGCGCCGCTCAGCGTGTAGCTGTAGCCGTAGGTCACGACGCCGCCGGCATCCGGGGCCGAGATCGAGGTGATCGTCAGCACGCCCATTGAAGTGGTTACAGTGTCGCCGATCGCCGTGATCGTCACCGGCCCACCGACATCGCCGTCAAGCGTCAGCGTGTAGCCTTCGTTATTGCCGTCGACAGTAAAGCTGCCGGTCGCCGTCTCGCTGTTCGCGCCATGTTGCACGCCGTCGGCAAGTCCGTCCTCGTAGACGGTGGCCTTCGAGTCCGTCGTCTCCGGCACGTTCTGGTCCTGATTCAGGCCGATCACCAATTGCCCAAGGTCGGTATCGCCGTCGCCGTCCTTGATCTCGTAGGTGAAGGTCTCGCTCGTCACTCCCACAGGGATCGACGCCGTCGTCAGCGTGTAGGTGTAAGTCCCGTCAGGGTTCAGCACCAGATTGCCATAGGTGCCGGCAATCACCGTCGCACCCGAGACCGTCGTGTAGGTCGCACTGCCTGCATCCGCCTCGGCGCCAAAGTAGGCCCGCGTCACCGCACCGCCATCCGCACCGATCGTGTCGGCATCGTCGCCGGCACTGGCACCGGTAGCGCCGAACACATTGCCGCCCGTCGAATGGCCAAGCCCTTCCGTCACGCTGTTGGCATCGTTGTCTGCATGCGGAACGTCGTCGACGATGTTGACCGACAGCGTGCCGTTGACACTCTGCGCGTCCTGGTCGGTGAGCGTGACGGTGAAGTTCTCGAACAGGCTGTTGGTGCCCTGGGCGGTGGGATGCCCCTCGTTGTCGAGAAGCGTGTAGGTGTAGCTCACCACACCGGTGCCCGCGTTGTAGCCGGTCACCGTCAGCGTGTTGCCGAATAGGGTGGTGAATGAGCCGGCGGTGAACACACCGTTGGTGATGAAGGCGTGGCCCTCGATCGCCAGCGAGGCGATGCCGTCAGGCGAGGCGATTGTGAAGGTGCCGCCCTGGGTGGTGCTTTCTTTCGAGCTGTCGGAGCCGTCCGATTCACCGGATCCACGGCTGGCCAGCAGGTCATTTTCATTGACGACGACGTCGCCGCCACCCGCTGCCGGCGTCAGGTCACTGATCGTCGGTGTCGAATTGCCGATCGAGATGGTGAGCGTGGTGTGCGACAGATCTCCGTCGCCGTCCTTGATCGTATAGGTGAACACGTCGTGGACGCCGCCAGGCGTGCCGGCATCGCGCACGTAGCTGTAGGAGCCGTCCGCCTGCAGCGTCAGCGTGCCATAGGTGCCGTGGATCGGCGCGTTCAGTGTGACGCCGCTATCCAGATCGGCATTGGTCGTGCCGGCGGCAACGCCGGCGACCGTCACGTCATCGGCGCCCTTGGTGTCGGCGCCGGCCGCATCGCCGTCGCTGCCTGCGCCGCTGATCACATTGCCGCCTATCGGCGCGTGCGAACCCGCCGCCACCGCGTCGGTGTCGGCAACTGCCGTCGGCACATCGTCGACGATGTTGACCGACAGCGTGCCGTTGACGCTCTGCGCGTCCTGGTCGGTGAGCGTGACGGTAAAGTTCTCGAACAGGCTGTTGGTGCCCTGGGCGGTGGGATGCCCCTCGTTGTCGAGGAGCGTGTAGGTGTAGCTCACCTGACCGGTCGCGGCATCGTAGGCCGTCACCGTCAGCGTGTTGCCCAGCGCCGTCGTGAACGAGCCCGCCGTGAACACGCCGTTGGTGATGAAGGTGTGGCCCTCGATCGCCAGCGAGGCGATGCCGTCAGGCGAGGAAATGGCGAAGGTGCCGCCCTGGGTGGTGCTTTCTTTCGAGCTGTCGGAGCCGTCCGATTCACCAGCCCCGCGGCTGGCCAGCAGGTCATTTTCGTTGACGACGACGTCGCCGCCACCCGCTGCCGGCGTCAGGTCACTGATCGTCGGTGTCGAATTGCCTATCGAGATGGTGAGCGTGGTGTGCGACAGATCTCCGTCGCCGTCCTTGATCGTATAGGTGAAAACGTCGTGGACGCCGCCAGGCGTGCCGGCATCGCGCACGTAGCTGTAGGAGCCGTCCGCCTGCAGTGTCAGCGTGCCATAGGTGCCGTGGATCGGCGCGTTCAGTGTGACGCCGCTATCCAGATCGGCATTGGTCGTGCCGGCGGCAACGCCGGCAACCGTCACATCATCGGCGCCCTTGGTGTCGGCGCCGGCCGCATCGCCGTCGCTGCCTGCGCCGCTGATCACATTGCCGCCTATCGGCGCGTGCGAACCCGCCGCCACCGCGTCGGTGTCGGCAACTGCCGTCGGTGCGTCGTCGATGATGTTGATGACAAGGTTGCCAGCCGGGGCCGGATCGCCATTTGCGTCCGTCACCGCGACCGGGAAGCTCACATTGGTGGCGTTCCCAGCGGTGTTGTCGAGAAGCGTGTAGGTGTAGTGGATGGTGCCGATGCCGGTCGCCGCATCGAAGACATAGCTCGCCGTCAGCGAGCCGGTCCCATCGGTGAAGGTCTGAGCCACACCGCTCAACGCATAGCCGCCGAGCGAGACCACCGACACGCCGTCCGGCGAGGTGAAGCCGATGTTGCCCGAGGTCGTTTCCGAGGGCGCAGGCTCGTTCGAGCCGGCAGGCTCACCGCTGCGCGCCGGCAAGCCAGCCTCGCTGACCGTCGCTGAGCCTATGAGGTCGATCGAGGGGGTAGAGTTTTTTTCCGCAACGCCGATTGTCAGCTCGCGCCGGTCCAACAACCCAAACTGCAAGTCTGTCGGAGGCAACAAAGCCGTAAGGCCAAACCCGTCGCCGATACCGCCTGGGGGAATTTCGAAATTCCCGCCCGCACTCGAGGGTGAACCGCCCGTGCCGGCCGAGATGGAACCGTCGGCGCCGAAGGCAACATCGACGTGGCTTGCCTCGAGCGCTGCCAGCAATGCAACGCGCGGCACCTCGACGTCGCCAATGACGAAGGTCGGCACGTTCAAGGCGCCATCCTTGATCACGATCACCGAGCCGTCGGCCTGTTCGAGCAAAAGGTTGTGGCCGTCAACGCGAATATTGTCGATGGAAACGTTGGACGGAAGTTTTACGATATTGCTGGCGTCAGCCACATATTCGTGAGGTGCAGTCGCTGCGGGTGCGTTTGCTGCCGCCGGCGCTTCAGGCTTGACGGGCGCTCCGCCGCCAACATCGACCGGCACCGGTTCCGACGCCGCTGGCGCGGGCTGCTGCGCCGAAGTTGCCTGTGCGACCAGGATCTCTGCTGGCGAAGCCTGCCCGTTGTGTTCGCTGGACGCGGAATGCTCGCCCCGGGAACCCGAAAAACTGTCCAACTCGTTATTGGTCGTCATGGCTGAAACCCCTCCGGTATTTTCCGGAAAGAGACATCGGCCACTTCTGCTTTGCAACAGTCCCGTAATCTATTTCATATATTCTGGTATGCTTAACTCGGCATTTTTTATACGTGGTAAACTACAACAATATAACCCGATATATGTTGGCTTTCGCGTGGGTTGCCTAGCGGAAGGACAGGTCAAGGTTTTTGGTAAATGAAAGTATAAAATTGAATAAAATTTTATAGAAAATAGACAAAGCCATTTGGGAGAAAGTTATCCACCTTCCTTTCCAATAATTTGAGACAAGATTGGTAGCGTCCACAGTCAAAGGTGGGCGATATGAAAAAAGAAAAATCAGCCCTGGGAAAAACCAGGCTCAAGGTGCTCTTGCTGGCAATCGGTCTTGTCGGCCTGGCTGGACCATCATTCGCGAATGTCGTTTCCAGGGAGGTCACCGCTACCGGCACGCCCCTGGAGGTCCAAACACCGCCCTGTCTCGGCGGTGTTTCGCTGGCGAGGCCTCAGCCCTGGCAGCCTGCCGCTCCGTACCGGATCAGTATGGTTTTCGGCAGCTATGGCCCGGCGGTCCAGGCGGTTGACGATAGCGGGGATGGCTCGTCAACGGCGCGAGGTGATGCCGGGATCGATCCGGTGCAGACGGCGTCGATCATTCCCGGCGTATTCGGATCGGTCGCCTTGTCCATGCGCAATTTTCCCGTCTCGGTCCGCTGGGCACCCGTCTACCGGGCAATCGCCAGCTGCTCGGCAGGCAGCGCCTGCGAGCGCAAGAGTGCGACTTTTGCCAGCATGATCTCCGCCGCTCAAGGCAAGGGGTTCAGCGAGAAACTATCCTTCGTCAACAGCAGCGTAAATCGCCTGATCGCCTACCGGAAAGACAGCGTTGTCTACGGCAAACTCGACTATTGGGCAAAGCCGTCGGAAATTCTCGAACGGCGGGCCGGCGACTGCGAGGATTTCGCCATCCTCAAGATGACGGCCCTGCTGAGGGCTGGCATTCCCGCACAAAGCATGGCGCTGGTTGTTCTCCAGGACCGCAGGAGAGGCTTCTTTCACGCAGTGCTGTCGGTGAGCACAGGCAGCGGCACCTTCATTCTCGACAGCCTCAGCAACACCGTTGTGCGCGATAGCGATCTTCCGGACTATGTTCCGCTCTATTCGTTCAGCACGGACCGGGCCTGGATCCACGGCTCAAAACCGGGCGGAGCCCAGATGGCTGACATCAAGGGCGGCTTCGCGACCGTCGCGCCGGGCGAAGGTTTTCAGCCATAGATCTCCGGCAAGATCGTGCGCTGCGTTCGGATGGAGGAAAACGGTCTATCCGTGGTTCAGCCACCGAAGACGAACGCCATCAGCAGTTCCGGCTCGACCACCGGGGCGCGCACCGCATTCAGCTGACCTCGGTATCGACGTTCACCGGCGCCGATGACAAAACCGGTAGCCACTGGCGATTCGCCATTGGCGTCAAGCCGCGCGAATATGTCGGCTACATTGAGGTCCAGCGCCAGCTTGAGGTCATGCCGCGCATCATCGCTCGGGGCTATCGGCAATTGACGCTTGACCAGTTGCTGGAACGGCGCGTTGAACGTCAGGATCTTCTTCGTCGATGCCAGGGCAAAGGCCGGTGACGGGCAGGCGACCAGTATGGCGTTGATGGTGTTGATCGACGCAAGCCTTCGCAAGGTCAGGTTTTCGTTCCCCAATCCACGCATGCAGGCCACCCTGATGGCGGACGTCAGGTTACCTGTCTGTGCCTGACTTTCGGCGATCTCATCGATGAGCATGCCGATCGTGCATTTCCTGCTTTCGGCCATCTGCTTCAGCGACACCCAGAAAGCCCGTTCCAAACGGATGCCGCGTCGTATGCCGCCTCGCGCCACAACCCGGAATTCCAGCCCGAAATCCTCGGCCGTGACTTGAGGCAGCAGCGGCTCATTGTCGGGAAGAGGAGAACTGGCGCTACCGCTCACTCATCGCCTCCTGACGCGCTTTGTTGATCGGTTTCAAGAGGTAGTTCAGGATCGTCTTGCGCCCGGTCTTGATGTCGACTGAACAGATCATCCCCGGGATGATCGAATAGGCCTTGCCGTCTCTCTCAAGTGTCGATTTGTCGGTCGACACGCGCACCTGGTAATAGGGTTCCCCGGTCTTCTGGTCGACCAGGCTGTCGGCTGTTATATTGGAGACCTTGCCTTCAATACCGCCGAAGATCGAGAAATCATAGGCGGTTACCTTGATCAGCGCGTCCTGGTCCGGCCGGATGAAGGCAACATCTCGCGGAGAAACCCGCGCTTCGACCAGAAGGGTCTCGGAGGTCGGGACGATGCCGGCCACCACCGCGCCAGGCTGGACGAAGGCGCCGACCGTGTTCAGTTCCAACGTGTTGACAATCCCATCCACCGGAGACCGGATATCCGTACGCGCGACCTTGTCGGTGGCGCCACGTATGGTCTCGTCCACCACCGAGAGATTGGCCAGCGCCTCCGTCAGGTCGCTCAAAGCTTCCTGCTGCAACTGCAGGCCGAGTTCGTCGACCTGAAGCTGGGCTTCCGTGATTGCCGCCTTGGTTTTCTTGATGGTTTCACCGGCAAGGTTCAACTGTCCTTGCAGTTCGGTCTGCTCGCGCTCGACGCGGATCTGCTCGGTCCTCGCCATCAGGCCCTTCTTGACCATGGAATCGACCAGCGCCTTTTCCTGGTCGCTAACGGCCAGATTCTTGGTGAGACGATCGAGATTGGCGGTGGCTTCGTCCAATTCATTCTGGCGCTGATCGAGGCGCGACTTGAGGACCGACAGCTTGACTTCGAAGTTTTCGCGGCGCGCGACGAGCAGCTTCTGCTCGTTTTCGCAGATTTCGGGCGCGGTCTTCTGGATCTCGGGCGGACAGGGAAATGAGCCTTCGAGATTGCCGCTCTGCTCGAATTGCAGCCGCGCAATGCGCGCCTGCAGGGCTCGCGCCTTGGCCTGCTGCTCGCCAAGGCTGGAGGTGTTGAGCGTGTTGTCGAGGCGGATGATAAGATCATTCTTCTTGACGACCTGGCCAATCGTCACAGCGATTTCCTGGACGACACCGGCTTCGCTCGCCTGAATGATCTGGGTCTTCGAAGCGGGTATCACCTTGCCGTCGCCCCGCGCGATCTCATCGACTTCGGCAAAGGCTGCCCAGGCGACAAAAACAACGAAAAGCGCTCCTATGATGAATATGGACGCCGACGCAAACAGTGGCGGCCGATCTTCCCTGGCAAGCATTTCCTACGCCCCAACGCATTGGATGCATTCAATTTGTTCGATCAGGCGCTTGTTTTCTGCAACGCCTGTATGACTTGGTCCTTCGGTCCGTCGGCAACGATCTTGCCCTGTTCGATAACGATCAGGCGGTCGGCCAGTTCAAGCATGCTGAAGCGATGTGTGGAGACGATCAGCGTGGTGTCTCGGTCGAAGGCGACCTTGAGCTGCTTTATCAACTGGCGTTCCGATGCGAGATCCATCGAGCCCGATGGTTCATCCAGAAAGACGATTTTCGGCTTGGTCAGCAGCAGGCGTGCGATCGCCACTGTCTGCCTCTGGCCGCCTGAGAGATTGGTGCCGCGCTCGCCGACGTTCATGTCGTAGCCACGCGGATGGCGTGAGACGAAATCGTCGACGCCAGCCGCCTTTGCCGCTTCGATGATCTGCTCATCGGTAGCCTCCGGGCAAGCCATCAGGAGATTCTCCTTGATGGTGCCCGAGAACAGGTCGCCAGCCTGCGCAACGATGCCGACAGCGGCGCGAACCTCTGACGGGTGATACTGGCGAATATCGATCCCATCCAGCAGCAGCTCACCGGAGGTTGGCAGGAACAGCCTGCCGACCAGCCGACCCATCGTCGTCTTTCCCGATCCGATGCGACCGATGATGCCGATCCGCTCTCCCGGCTTCACCGAGAAATTCAGACCGGTCAAGACCTCGTTCTCAGCGCCGGGATAGACAAATCCGACATTCCTGAACGCCATCGCCCCGTTGCGAATGGGG
Source organism: Mesorhizobium calcicola (assembly GCF_042682105.1). NCBI lineage: Bacteria > Pseudomonadati > Pseudomonadota > Alphaproteobacteria > Hyphomicrobiales > Phyllobacteriaceae > Mesorhizobium > Mesorhizobium calcicola. The sequence goes on along the minus strand of NZ_JBHUGY010000021.1, from coordinate 20,451 downwards.
CGGTTGACGAAACCCACCGTGTCCGGTCGATCCTCCGGTTGAGCCATGATCGAGTTCACCATCCTCAACGAGAGCATGGCCTGGCGAAACCGGGACAGCGTGATGGCGATCTGGCCGAGCGGAGCCACCGCCCTGCTCGCCAGCATGACCGTTCCTATGATTGCTCCTGTCGAAACATGCCCTTCCGAGAAAGCGTAAGCGCCGGCCACCACCAGAGCGACGGTCACCAGCTGTTGTATCGACTGGGTTATGTTGCCTGCGGCCGCCGAGAGTTGCTTGATCTTCTCGGACGTGTTGGCGGCGTTCTTGGAGTGCTCTCCCCATTTTCGCAGCAGATACGCCTCGGCGCGCAGCGATTTGATCGTCTCCAGCGTCGAGATGGATTCGACCAGCAGGGCCTGGCGTTGCGAAGCTTCGTTCATCGAGGCGGCGACGCGCTTGCCGATGCGGCGCTGGGTAATCAAGCCGACGATGACGGACAACACAAAGGCCAGCGCCGGTATGATCACCAGCCAGCCGCCTATCGCATAGATGACGAGAAGAAAGACGAAGACGAAAGCCGTGTCGATGAACACGCTGATGGTGTTCGAGGTGAAGAACTCCCTGACGAACTCGTATTGCGTGATCCGGTTTGCGTATTCACCGGTCGAGCCGGGACGCGCCGACAGTGACGAGTTCAGCACCTTTTCGAACAGAAGATACGATATCCGAAGATCCGCCTTGCGCCCGGCATAGTCGATGAGGGAGGCTCTGGCCGTCTTCAAAAGCAGATCGAACAGGATGACGGCACCGATGCCGATTGCCAGAACCCACAGTGTGGATATTGCCTTGTTCGGCAGGATCCTGTCGTAGACGTTCATCGTGAAGATGGGCGAGGCGATGGCCAGCACATTGATGAATATCGCCGCAAGGACGACTTTCGAATAGGTGCGCCAGAAGGCGCCCATCGTCCCCGTTAGCCAATGGCGCCTTTCGATCTTCTGCGCCGAGCCGACCTTCATCGCCTCGGTGGCATTGGCATAGGTTATCGAGAAGGACGCGCCGCCACTGATATAGCTGGCAGCCAGCTCGGATCTGCTGATCGTGGCGCGGCCGTCCTCCTGGGGCGCGGTCAGATATTCGCCCGGTTCAATCTCCGCGAGCAGGGCAACAGGCAGCTGGCTGGCGCGAAACAGGATGGCGGGAAGGTCGACGCGTCCGCGCAGGAAATCGCGATGATTGACTTCCTTGACCTCGAGGCCGATGCGTTCGGCAAGGTGCCGAATTTCCTCTATTTCAATTCGCGACTCTGAAATCGGCACCCCGGCAAACAGCACTGTCTCGGCGCTCGGCCTGCCGAGATAGCCGGCAACCGCGGAAAAGCAGGCCTTGAATGCCTCCTTGGGGGTAAGGATGTTGGGTTGCTGGTTCACGCTGTGCCCGCAAGGACTCTCGCTGGACCTTGTGCCGCTTACTTCTTCCTCACTGGGGCGAGGATATCGAACGGCAGGTCGTTCTTCTGCTCCGATGGCGTCCGCGCATAGGTTTCAGTGGCCGCGGTTTCCGGCGCTCCGAATTCGGTTCGTGCGTAGGCCGTCGCCTGCTTTGCCGGCTGAAGGCCCATCGTTTTCAGCAACTGACCTGTTGCAGCCAGGAGACGGTATTCGGCAAACAGCGATGCATAGGATGCCGTATCCGCCAGCGTTGCTGTGTTGAACCGCGTATTCTGTGCGTCAAGCACATCAAGCAGCGAGCGCTGTCCGACTTTGAACTGCTCGCGATAAGACGCGACCAGCTTCTCGCTTGCGCCGGCTTGTTGCTTCAGGGTCTTTGCCAGATCGGCTTGCCGGAAACGGCGATCCCATGAAGTGCGAACGGCTTCCTCGATTTCGCGCAAGACCTGATGATAGGCAAGCCGCTGCTCGCTGGCACGGCGGATCTGCTCCTGTTCGTTGGCCTTGTCTATGCCGCCTCGATACAGGTTCCAGCGCAGCACCAGACGCGCCTGCAGGTCACTGGCGTCGCCGTTGTCGCCGTCAATGTCATACCCTCCCCTGGCACGGCCTTCAGCCAGGACTTCAGGGCCATATTTCGCCCGGGCGGCATCCACCAGGGAAGCAGCAGCGGCGATATCGCTGGTGGCCATGTGAACGCGTGGATTGTTCTGTCGCGCCAGGCCCAGCGCGTCATCAAGTGACCTCGGAAGTGCGGCGGCGACATCACCAGGCCGCGAAGCATTGACCAGCGGCTTTCCGACGGTCTTGAAGAAACGGATCCTGGAGGCTTCCAGTTCTTCGGTCGCCTCCTGCATGCGTGCCTTGGCTGCGAACAGACGTTCCTCGGCCTGTTGCCGGTCGGCCTCGTTCAGCGCCCCGCCCGAGATGCCTTGCCGGATGTCGCTGAGTATCCCCTGATGGAAACCCAGGTTCTTCTTGGCTTCGGCGACGATCGAAGCCTGCAGCATGTATTCGAGGTAGTCTTGGACGACCGACAGCCCGATGAATTCCGAGCGCTCCAGGACCCGGAAGGACGCTCCGTCGACTCGCGATGCCTGGCGGTTCAATTCCGCCCGCCGCGCTCCGCTGTCATACAGCTTCTGTGTAACCACCAGATCCGCTTCCGCCGGATAGAGCGAATCGTCCTCTATCGACAATGCGCGCCGGGAGGAATTGTCGAGGCGACGAACTCCAGCCGATGCTTCGACGTCGACACTGGGAAGATAAAGGCCCTTGGCCTGCCGCAGCTCGAACTCGATTGCTTCGCGATTTTCAATTGCCTGTCCAATCTCGGGATTGGATTCCACCGCAACAGCCATCGCCTCCTTGAGCGTGAGCGCATGAGCGCTGCCGCAGGTCAGCATGGTAGCTGCCATCAAAAGACCGAGGCGCTTGCCAATGGTCGAGATGCTTGTCGTATTCATATAACCCACCCTATTTCCCCAGCGCCCTTATGCTCAAGCGCTACAACCAAGCCAAGGCCTGCCATGATCGATTATCCACAGATTCATGAAATATGTGAACAATTATTGGTTTAGCTGCTGCTAAAAGGAGGATTCGGGCAATAAGGCTGCGAAATGTAGCAAAAATGGCACATAAATATCGACCCGTTGCGGTTGTATCCGGACGCCGCCAGGTGGGGAAAAGGACGAAAAACAGAAGGCGGTCAGCCGATGCTAGCAGAATCATGCCAAGCGCGGATAGCCGCCTTTTGCGACGGTATCGGAGTTGGATCGCCATGACGGCAAACTTTTCGGAAGATGGGAACTGATAGATTTCACAGCCCAAAGATGCCTGAACTGACCCGTTCTTCAGGTCCTTGCCTGGGCTTCCTGAAGCCCGCGTTTCGCATGCGGTCCATCATTTCCGACCGCTTTGCCCATCCGCTTGCCGAGACGGCCCTGAGGCCACGTTTCATGCGCAGACCCACTCTCGGATCTTGCATTTGCCTCCTGCCGCCTCGCAGGCCTGCAAAGCGAGGTCTTCCGCTTCCCGGCGGGTCTGGGCAGACTTTGCGCCCCAGGGCGTGAGCCGGTCGGCTGCCTTCTCGGCCACGGCCAGGGCGCCGCAATGATTGTAGGGAAAGCCGGTCTGGTCGTCGTCGTCCCAATGGCGGTGATTGCGGAACACGGCCACGACGCTGCAGTTCTGTCCGCCCGCGTTCTCGCAATGCTTGAGTGCGATATCCGATGCCTCTTGCCGCTTGTCGGCGCCCCAGAAGAAGCCGTACCTGACATCGGCACTGGAATAGGCGATCGCCGCCCAGATGCCTTTTTCCTCCTGAGGTGGCGGAGCCGGCGGCTCCGGCGGCCCTTCCGGCATATCGGCCGAGATGACTTGCCCGGTCCAGAGCAGGGCAATGCCAAGTATAGCAGCCACAGATCTCGATCTCATCGTCAGCAATCCTCCGCGGGTTGATGCATGTTGCCCAAAAGTGGCCCCGGTTTTGGGACAACGACATGCATAAAAACAAAGACCGAAAGCGCGTCGCCCGAATCCGTTTCAACGCGACGCGCTTTGGTCGCCATCAGCGTCGCGTCCTCACTTCGCCGCCGAAGCAACGGAGATCACCACACAGCTGTTGCCCGTCGGCAGGAGAAGGGCTTCCCCCGCGTCCCCGCCAAGCTCGTATACCTCGATCTGCCCGAGGTGGTCGGTGATCTTGCTGCCTCGCGGAAGAATGGACGGGATGTCGGTGCACGGGCTGGCGAACGGCGCCACCCGCACCATCGCCCCCTCGCAACCCGAAGCGGTGGGCGATGCGAAAACGACGCCGGCGGCCGGCCCGCTATATCGTTCCGTCGCATAATCCATGCCGACAAAGGCCTGAACGGCATGCTTGTCGGCGGCCTGGTCGTTCCACAGCGATTTGACGCTGTATTTCGTGCCGGTCGTCAAAATCTCTCCGAGCACCGGAAAGACCGTTGAACAGGCCTGCACACCGGCTTGCTTGACGTGCTGGAGGAAAGGCGTGTCGGGAAGCGCGGGGGCCGCTGCCTCGGCCTGTGCAGCCGTCGCACCGCCGACCAGATTGGCGATCGCGGCATGGTTCGCGACGGCGAAACCAAGGCCTGCCATCGCCAGCCCCAACAGCGAAAATCCGATGACGCGCGGCCATCGCCACCGCGCCGGCTCGACGAGCCCGGGCCGATCCGTCTCGACGGTCGGGCTGCTGCGTTTTGCGGACAAAAACTGGTCCTGCTGGCTCATGGTGCTGCCTCGGTTATTTGACTGGCGAAAGGGCCGCCGTCAGCCCCTTGAGCGTTGCGGTCACGGTGATCGTCTGACCGTCGACGGTCGAGTAGGAGATCGCCGGCGTCGCATTCTGCGAAATCTGTTGGCGCATGACGGGCCCCACCGGCAACATGCCGACACAGACCACTTCGTTGCAGCCGTTCAGGTGAACGTCGATCGCCTGGCTTCGCCCGTCGAACTTCAGCGACACCAGGCCGTCGCTCTTGGCGTTCGGCGCGGTGCGCAGGATCATGTACGGCTTGCCGTCCTGCGTGGCGGCCAGCGACCAGCTGAAGGCCATCTTGCCGGATGTGTCCTCAATCACCTGCGAGACATTGCAGACCTTCTTGCGGGCTTTGAGGTTCTCGTCGCAGATCAGCGTCCAGTTTTCAAAGGGACGGATGGTGCGAAGACACGCTCGCGCTGGTATCGAGCGTCAACCGGCCGGGCCTTCGCCTCAATCTCGACCTCTACCATGCACAGATCGGCGAAGGGAACCTGGTCGAGCTGTGCCACGCCTGCCTGCCATGGATCGGCGAGATCCAGGTGGCCGATGTGCCGGGACGATTGGAGCCCGGCACGGGCGAGGTCAACTATCGCGGCATCGCCTGCGCACTGAAGGACATGGGCTACCGCGGGCCGGTGGGCATGGAGGCGTTTTCCTCCGGTGATCCCGAGGCGGCATTGCAGGCCTTCCGCGAAGCTTTCACCGTCTGAGGAACAAAATGGTCACCAAGAGCAGCCGTCCCACCGTCGCCGACATCCGCGCCATGAAGGGCCGCGGACAAAAGATTTCCATGCTCTACGTCACCTCTCTCGAAGAGGCGGCGGCAGCGGATGCGGCCGGCGTCGACATGCTTTCGATCGAGGGCCGCTGCTTCTCGCCCGAGATGCGCGAGGCGGCCGGCCGATGCTTCGTGCAGGTTGGACTCCCTTACGGCCCCGCCGGCAATCTGGTCACCTCGGAGGATTATCTGAAAACCGCCTACCAATTCATGCGCATCGGCGGCGACTGTTTCTACTGCGCCGCCTCCCTCGATATCCAGAAGGCGCTCTGCGACAACGCGGTGCCGGTCGTCGCCCATGTCGGCTTGATCCCCTCGCAATGCACCAGGCCCGGTGGGTTCAAGGCCGTCGGCAGGACGGCCGAGAGTGCGCGTGCGGTGTGGGATCACGTCAAGCGCCTGGAGGCCATCGGCTGCTTTGGCGCCGAACTGGAGGTGGTGCCCGACCGGGTTGCCGAACTGATCACGAGGAATACGCCATGATCATGCTCGGCATGGGCGCCGGGCCGCATGCCGACGCGCAGTATCTTTTCAGCGAGGACGTGCTCGGCCACACTGCCGGCCATAGGCCGCGCCACGCCAAGACCTACCGTAATTTCGCCGCCGAATATGAGCGGCTGCAGCGCGAGCGCATCGCCGCCTATCGCGAGTTCATATCCGACGTGCAGACGGGCGCCTATCCCGAACCGCAGCACGTCGTCCCCGTCACCGACGAGGAGCTTTCTGCCTTCAAGGCGTCGCTGGGCCTCTAGTGATTTGCCTGGAGGCATGCAGCCTGTTCAACGCCCGGGGCATGATCGGCCGCATTGCCTTCTGCAACCGCTCGCTGGATAGTTCCGGCAATGCTGCAGACTCTGGCGACTCACTGGCCCCAAATCCTTGCGATCATCTCGGTGGTGATGGCGACCGTCGGCATCATCCACGTCGTCATGACCAAGGAGGATGTCCGCGCCGCCACCGGCTGGGTCGGCGTCATGGTGCTGTCGCCCATCATCGGCGTCCTGATCTATGCGGTCGCCGGCATCAACCGAATCCGCCGCGCCTCGATCAGCGCCCAGCGCCCGCTTGCCGGCGATGCGGCATCCGCCAAGCATGAGCGCGACGTCGCCGCCGAAGAGGCCTTGATCGTCGAGCGATACGGGCAGCGGTTCACCGGTCTGCGGACCCTGGGCGACAGGGTGGCGCGGCGCGCGCTCAACCCGGGAAATGCAATCGCGGTGCTGGAGACGGGCGACGAAGCCTATGCCGCCATGTGCGCGGCGATCGACGGCGCCGAGCGCAGCGTCCTGCTCGAGACCTACATCTTCGACAATGACGCCGTCGGCCTGCTCTTCGTCGAAGCGCTGGCCAACGCCGTCCGGCGCGGCGTTGCGGTCCGCGTGCTGATCGATGCCGTCGGCGCCCGCTATTCCGTGCCGAGCATCCTGGGGCACCTGCGCAGCGCCAACATTACCGCCGATGTCTTCAACGGCAACATCGTGATGGGCCTGCGCCTGCCCTACGCCAATCTGAGGACCCACAGGAAGATCCTGGTGGTTGACGGCACGGTCGCCTTCACCGGCGGCATGAACATCCGCAAGGGCTTCTCGACCGAGTTCGCCGGCTCCGACAGCGCCAGGGACACGCATTTCCGGGTCACCGGTCCGGTTGTCGACGACCTCTTCTCGATCGCCGCCGAGGACTGGCGCTTCGCCACCGACGAGGCGCTGAAGGGCGATGCCTGGCAAATTGTGCCGCTGTTGCCGGCGCCTGGCCTGCCGATGCTGGTGCGGGCGGTCGCGTCCGGCCCGGACGCCAGCATCGAGACCAACCACAAGCTGCTGATCGGTGCATTCTCCGTCGCCCGCAAATCGATCCGCCTGATGTCGCCCTATTTCCTGCCGGACCGCGAGCTGATCAGCGCGTTGATAACCGCGGGCCGACGCGGCGTCGAGATCGACATCGTGGTGCCGGCGGTGAACAACCTCTTCCTTGTCGACCACGCAATGGCCGCGCAGTTCGACCAGGTTCTCAAGCACTATTGCCGCGTCTGGCGCACCGAGGGACCCTTCGACCACTCGAAGCTGCTTTCGATCGACGGCGTGTGGGCCTATGTCGGCTCTTCCAACCTTGACGCCCGGTCGCTGCGGCTGAACTTCGAGATCGACCTCGAAATCCTCGACGCCAGCTTTGCCAGCGAGATCGAGGCGCGGATCGGGTCGGCGCTCGCCTGCGCCGTGCCGGTGACCCTCGACGCCTTGCGAGCCCGGCCGTTCCTTATCAGACTGTTTGACCGGGTCCTTTGGCTCGGTTCGCCCTATCTCTAACGCATGTCGCCCAAAAGTGGCCCCGGTTGTGAGACAACGACAAAACAAAGACCTGAAGCGCGTGGCCTGATCCGTTCAAACGCGACGCGCGTCAGGCAAGGTTGGCGCGTTGTGAAGCCTGCCTGTCATGGAATATACGCCGACGGCACCTATTTTGACTGTAGCCCGATTTGAAGCCAGCGAGGACGAGCAGCACAGATATGCACAGAACTGGACGCAGCCTCCCGGCAAGCATGCTTCTATCCATTCGCGACCGGAGAATGCAGAAGGCAAATGCCGCAGCGCCCGAGCGGACGGGCACGACCGGAACGCTGGTTGCCTCCTACAACGTGCACAAATGCATCGGCATCGACAGGAGGTTCGATCCCGAACGGACCAGCCGCGTCATCCGCGAAATCGATCCGGATGTGATCGCGCTGCAGGAAGCCGACAACCGCTTCGGCGACCGTGACGGGCTTCTCGACCTGTCTCGTCTGGAACATGAAACCGGACTGGTGCCGGTGCCGATTGCAGCCAATGGCAAGGGGCATGGCTGGCACGGCAATGTCCTGCTGTTCAAGAAGGGCGTCGTTCGCGACGTGCATCAGATCAGGCTGCCGGGGCTGGAGCCGCGCGGCGCGGTGGTGGCGGAAATCGATCTCGACGGAAACCGGACCCTGCGCGTCATCGCGGCCCATCTCGGTTTGCTGCGCCGGTCCCGTTCGCAGCAGGCTCGCGTCGTGCTCGATATCATGAACAGCGCGGACGAGACGCCGACGCTCCTGCTCGGTGATCTCAACGAATGGCGGCTCGGCAACCGCTCCGCGCTCAACACGCTGCATGTCACCTTTGGTCCGCTGCCGCCGGCGGTTCCGACCTTCCCGTCGAACATGCCGCTGCTGGCGCTCGATCGCATCATGGCCAACCGGCACGGAATGATCTCGGCCGTGGAGGCGCATGACACGCCGCTGTCGCGCGTGGCCTCCGATCACCTGCCGCTGACGGCGTTTGTTCGCTTGTAGCGTATGCTGCCATCGATAACGCCTTGATGTCTCCGGCGTCGCAAAGCGTGTAGATCTACACTGGAACGCCCAGTTGTTTCGCGAGTTTACGTGTCTTGAACTCTCAGGAGGACGAAAATGAAAAAGTTGATTTTAGCGTCCATGTTGGCATTGGCCGCAACGGCCGCCGTCATTGCGCCGACGCAAGCCGCAAGTTTGATTATCCAATCCGACGACAACCAGTATTCACCGGACGATCAGTCCGAGAACGGCCAGGTCATCATCCGCCGCCATCATCACCGGTACGACAACGACAACCAATATGGTGACGACCAGAACGACGGCGTGCAGTTCGGTGACTACCAGGGTGGCGAATATCGCCGCCACCACCGCCATCATCGCTGCCATATCGAACTGATCAAGCATTGGCGCCACCACCACAGGGTGATCGAGGAAGTCCGCGTCTGCGGCTGATTTCGCCTGGAACAACCGGTCGGCGGAAGCCGGCCGGTTTCATTTGCCTCATCAACCGATGATCCGCTGACGAAATAACGCTGGCACTCAAAGTTGGTGCGCTAGATTTCGCCGAGAGCTGAAGCGAGCGCATACTTCTCTCCCGCGAGTGACTCGAAGATTGAGATCGGAAGCGCAATGGCGGAGACGCCGCTGCAACTTCGCAACCGGCGGCAGGCGCGAGCCCTTTCCCTGCCCGGCATGCATGCGTGTGATAGGCCCGAGGCTCTATCGAGGTGCTCTGACCCCTGACAACATTCGAGAAGCTGTCGCCGACACCCGCGGGCGGAGCTATGCAGCATAACTATTGCGAATTATCTATTGCATTTTTTTGCAATTAACCTATCTAGGCGTCATAGCTTACATCTGCCCATCGGGGCAAAGGAGCAGACGCATGAAACAGATTTCCGAGAGGCTCCATGTCAGGCCGCAAATGACCGCCGAGGACATACGTCGTGCGAGGTCCCAGGGCTTCGCAGCGATCATCAACAACCGTCCTGACGGGGAGGAGCCGGGCCAGCCTACTGCCGCCGCGAACCGTTCGGTCGCCGAAGGAGAGCAGCTTCGGTACAGCCATATTCCCGTCGCTTCGGGACAGATCGGCATAGACCAGGTCCGCGCGTTTCAGGAGGCTATCTCCCAGGCGGACGGCCCGGTTCTGGCACACTGCAAGACAGGCACACGCTCCGCCACCCTCTATGCCATCGGCGAGGTCCTGGACGGACGCATGGAGAAGGACGACGTGATCCCGTTCGGCCAGTCCGCCGGTCTCGACCTCTCCGGCGCGGTCAAATGGCTGGACGTCCAACGCCGCTAGTCGACGGACTCTATTCTCCCAGGAGTTATCTAATGAGCACGACCAAGCCACTCGTGAAGGGCTTCTTCGACGAGCGCACCTTCTCGGTCCAGTATGTGGTCGCCGATCTGGAGACCAGGAAGTGCGCGATCGTCGATCCGGTCCTTGATTTCGACGAGAAGTCCGGGGCGACCGCGACGCGGAACGCGGACGCGATCCTGTCTTATGTGAATGAGCAGGGATTCGAGGTTGAGTGGATCCTCGATACGCATCCGCATGCCGATCACTTCTCGGCCGCGCGGTACCTCAAGGAGAAGACAGGCGCGCGAACTGCGATTGGCGAGAAGGTCGTCGAGGTGCAGAAGCTCTGGAAGGACATCTACGACTGGCCTGACTTCCCGGCCGACGGCTCTCAATGGGACAAGCTGTTCGCCGAGGGCGAGACCTTCAAGGTAGGCAGCATCCCGGCTAGGGTGCTGTTGTCGCCAGGGCATACGCTGGCATCCATCTCCTATGTCATCGGGGATGCAGCCTTCGTCCACGACACGCTCTTCATGCCGGATTCCGGAACCGCGAGGGCCGATTTCCCCGGGGGGAGCGCGTCGCGGCTCTATAGGTCGATCATCAAGATCCTGTCGCTCGCCGACGAGACGCGGATCTTCACGGGGCACGATTACCAGCCCGGAGGCCGCGAGCCCCTTTGGGAATCCACGGTTGCCGACGAGAAGGCAAAGAACACGCACATGTCGAAGTGCAAGACCGAAGCAGAGTTCGTGAACGTTCGCGAGGCCCGCGACAAGACCTTGTCGATGCCGAAGCTGATCCTTCACGCGCTGCAGATCAACATGAACGGAGGACGGCTGCCTGAGCCAGAGGCGAATGGAAGGCGCTACCTGAAGTTCCCGCTCGATGCTCTTGAGGGCGCCGCATGGGACGACCAATGAAGCTCCATCTGGCCCCCAAGACTGCCGATCTCGTGGCTAATGCCGGCGAGGCGGCGGAGTTCCTCAAAAAGTTCACCCATCCATCTCGACTGATGATCGTTTGCGCGCTGGTGGATGGCGAACGGTCCGTCCGCGATCTCGAGGACACGCTCGGCATCCGGCAGCCCGGCTTGTCGCAGCAGATCGCCGAACTTCGGGACGCAGGACTCATCGTCGGCCGCAAGGAATCGAAGAACATGTTCTACCGGCTCGCGGACGGACGGGTCACGGAATTCATCGGACTGATGTACCGGATGTTCTGCGAGCATCCGGGCAAGGATCACCAAGGGATCGATCAATGACCGAGTTTACTCCATTCGCATCGCTCGTGGGCGGCATGATGATTGGCCTTTCGGCGGTGCTGCTCATGCTTTGGGAGGGGCGCATAGCGGGCATCTCCGGTATCGCCGGCAGGCTCCTGCCACCTTATCGCGACAATGCATTCCTTTCGCAGTTCGGCTTTGTCGTCGGCCTCGTCGCCGCGCCACTCGCCATTGTTGTGACGACCGGTGAGGCGATCCAGCAGAGCGTGGCTTCGAGCATTCCCCTGATGATCGCAGCCGGGCTCCTCGTCGGCTTCGGCTCGGTGTCGGGCAATGGCTGTACCTCGGGACATGGCGTGTGTGGGCTTTCGCGGCTTTCCACACGCTCCTTCGTTGCGACTGCCGTCTTCATGGCGGCCGCGTTCGTCACCGTCTTTCTCGTCCGCCACGTGATTGGAGGCTGATCCGATGTCCTTCTTCGTGAACGTCGCACTCGGCCTGCTCTTCGGAGCCGGCGTCGTCATCTCGGGCATGGCGGATCCCGCGAAGGTGCTCAACTTTCTGGACGTCTTCGGCACCTGGGACCCTTCACTTGCCTTCGTCATGGGAGGCGCCGTATTCGTGGCATTCATCGGATATCGCCTGGTGCTGACACGCGACAAGCCGATAATCGGCGGCAGCTTTCACCTGCCGACGACGAGCGACATCGACGCCCGCGTGATCGTCGGCCCGGCGATCTTCGGGATCGGCTGGGGACTTGGCGGGTTCTGCCCCGGCCCGGCACTCACCGCGCTTGGGCTGGGAGCACCCGGAACTCTGGCTTTCGTCCCGGCGATGATCCTCGGCATGTGGGGCGCGCGCCTGCTGGCTGAGAGTCGGGCGCAAGTCCGGACCGGCTGAACACCGCTGAGGCAACACAATGACAAGGCTATCACGCTATCTGCCGGTCCTGGAATGGAGTCGGCGGTATCGGCGCTCGACCCTCACCAACGACCTGATCGCAGCAGTGATCGTGACGATCATGCTGATCCCACGGTCGCTTGCCTATGCGATGGATCCGCCTGAAGCCGCTCCCACTTCCTCTGCGATCTCACAGGAAGGGTCTTCCTCAGCCAGTACGAGGCAATCGCCGACCTGAACGCAAACCGCTGACGCTCGCTGCCGGAGTTGCCGCGGGCCTGCGCACCGGGATGAACGTCTGGACATAAGCGGCGAAGGCTGAAAATGTGGTTGCATCGTCTGGGTTGCGGAGGCTTGCCTGGAACACGAGGAGGATGGCGCTGAATCAGGAAGACATCGCCGGCCATCCGGCCCTGCATCGCTATGTTCAGGCACAGTCCCTGGCGCTGATCAAAATCTATGAAGAGAGCCCGCGGCTGGCTTCCATTTTCGCCACGCAGCAGCGGTGGCTGATGGGCCATGTCGGCCTTGCCATGCATTTCAGGCGTGACCCTCACGACCGCCGCACGGAGCTGACGGTGTCGCGTTTCATCGAGGTCGTGCACCAGCACGCGGTGGCCAGCCGCAACACCGCGGACGCTTTCATCAAGGAGATGCTGCACTACCACATCGCCGAATATGTGTCGGGCGGCGACGGTCGCACGCACCCCCTGCAGCCGACGGCGGCCACCGTGCAGACTTTTACCGGCTGGGTCCTTGCCCATCTGCAGACGCTGGATCAGCTTGACGGTGCCGACCGGCTGGCCAGGTTCCTGGAGCGGCCCGAGATGGTTGCCAGGCTGCAGCCCCTGGTGGCGGACGGCCTGCTTTCCTCCAAGCCGGTGCGCGAACCCAACCAGACCTTTTCCCTGTTCATCTGGCTCAACAATGGCGGCATCGTCATGGACTGGCTGATGTCCGGCATCGATCCCGATCATGCCGGCCTGGACCGGATTCCGACCAGCGTGGTTTCGATCGGCGACTTTGCCAGATGGCTCAAGCTCTCGCGGACCCATCTTGCCCGCAAGCTGCGCGCGGCCGAAAATCTCGGCAGCATCGGCTGGCTCGGCCAGCGCGGCCATTCGGTGATGTGGGTGTCGAAGACGTTCTACCAGGAATACATGACCGTCCAGGCCGCCAAACTGGCCATTGTCGACGCCGCTTTCGACGCCTGTTTTCCGCAATCCGAGGCCCGCTGAATGGCGCTGACCTTGGAGCTTATTGCCGGCCACCCGGCATTGTTTCGCTGTGTTCGGGCGCAGGCGCAGGCGCTGATCCAGGCCTATCGGATGAGCCCGCGGCTTGCGTCGGTGTTCGCCACCCAGCAGCGTTGGCTGATGGCGCATATCGGCCTTGCCCTGCATTTCAGGCGGGAGCCCGATGACTATCGCAAGCAACTGACGGCGGCACGTTTCATCGATGTCATCCGCCAGAACGCCGTCGCCAGCCGCAACACCGCCGATGCCTTCATCAAGGAGATGCTGCACTACGGTTTCACCGAGCACCTGCCGGCAACACAGGACGGCCGCATCCGCCCCATACAACCCACAGTGAACACGCTGGAGGTGCTTGCCGGCTGGATGATAGCGCATCTGCACACGCTGGACAGTCTCGACGGCGCGAACCGTCTGGCGACATTCCAGGAGCGGCCCGACGCGCTCGCCAGGGTGCAGCCGCTGGTGGCCGACGGGCTGGTTTCTTCCAGTCCGGTGCGTGAGCCCAAGCAGACCTTTTCGCTGTTCACCTGGCTCAACAATGGCGGCGTCGTCATGGACTGGCTGATCTCGGCCGTCGATCCCGACGATGCCGACCTGTCTCAAATCCCGACCGGCGTCGTCTCGATCGGCGATTTCGCCAAATGGCTCAAGCTGTCGCGAACCCATCTGGGGCGCAAGCTGCGCGATGCCGAGGACCTTGGCAGCATCGGCTGGCTCGGCAAGCGCGGCAATTCGGTGATGCGGGTGTCGGCCGATTTCTACCGCGAATACATGACCGCCCAGACCGTCAAGCTGGCCATCATCGATGCCGCCTTCGTCGAGGCCTTTGGCTCGCCGGCAGGCAGATGATCTCCGGGCATCCCCCATATGGGAGATGCTGAATGCCGGCCGGCGGGCTCTTAGTCGATGTCGAACGAAACGCCCTGGGCCAGCGGCAGCGCCTTGGAATAGTTCACCGTGTTGGTGGCGCGCCGCATATAGGCCTTCCACGCATCGGAGCCGCTCTCGCGACCGCCGCCGGTTTCCTTTTCACCGCCAAAGGCACCGCCGATCTCGGCGCCCGAGGTGCCGATGTTGACATTGGCAATGCCGCAATCCGAACCGTCGACACCGAGGAAGCGCTCGGATTCCTGCAGGTCGCGGGTGAAGATGGACGACGACAGGCCGGCGCCGACCGCATTGTGCTCGTCGAGCACGGCGTCGAAATCCGAATATTTCATCACATAGAGGATAGGCGCGAAGGTCTCTTCCGTCACCGGCGAAACCTGTTTCGGCATTTCGACCAGCGCCGGATGCACATAATAGGCATCCGGATGGCCGTTCTCGACCCGCGTGCCGCCGGTCACCTTGCCGCCATGCGCGGTGGCCTCATTCAGCGCCTTCTGCATGGCGTCGAAGGCAGCCTTGTCGATCAGCGGCCCGACCAGCGAGGAGGTCTCCAGCGGATTGCCGACCGTCACGCTTTCGTAAGCCTTCTTGAGACCTGGAACCAGGGCATCATAGACGCTGTCATGCACGAACAGGCGCCGCAGCGTCGTGCAGCGCTGTCCCGCCGTGCCCATCGCTCCAAAGGCAATCGCGCGCAGAGCCATGTCGAGATCGGCGCTCGGGCAGACGATGCCGGCATTGTTGCCGCCGAGCTCGAGCACCGCGCGGGCAAAGCGCTTGGCCAGCCGCGGGCCGACGTCGCGGCCCATGCGGGTCGAGCCGGTGGCCGAAACCAGCGGCACCTTGGGGTGGTCGACCAGGATCTCGCCGACGGCGCGATCCCCGATCAGCACCGGCGCCAGGCTCTGCGGCGCATCCGTACCGAAACGCTTTACCGCACGTGCAAAAATCGCCTCGCAGGCCAGCGCCGTCAGCGGCGTCTTCTCAGACGGCTTCCACACCACCGCGTCGCCGCAGACCAGCGCAAGTGCGGCGTTCCACGACCACACCGCGACCGGGAAGTTGAAGGCGGAAATGACGCCGACGACGCCGAGCGGATGCCAGGTTTCCATCATGCGATGGCCTGGGCGCTCGGTGGCGATGGTCAGGCCGTACAATTGCCTGGAAAGACCGACGGCGAAATCACAGATGTCGATCATCTCCTGCACTTCGCCAAGTCCCTCGGACGGGATCTTGCCGACCTCGATCGAGACCAGCCGGCCAAGCTCGGCCTTGTGCGTGCGCAGTTCCTCGCCGAGCAACCGCACCAGTTCGCCGCGCCGCGGGCCAGGCACCATCCGCCATGCCTGGAACGCCTTGTGGGCGGCATCGATGGTCTTGGCCGCGTCGGCCGGCGAGATCGTCTTCAGTGCCGCGATCTGCTCCCCCGTCACCGGGCTGCGCACGATCAGGTCGCCGCCTACAAGCGCGTCCTTGGCCACACCCAGTTTCGCCAGAAGCTCGGCCGTTTCCTTCGCTATCGTCATTTTTGTCCCTTTCAGATTCCGTCGCCCTCATAGGGCACAGGGGTCAAGCCTTTGCGTCATGTCGCCCCGCGTGCCGAACGGCACTTCAGGCGCTGTCATGGCGTGGCATTACTCGTTTCAGGGGAAAATCGCCACCCCGGCATGGTCCAAGCCGAGCGCAGACCGTTGAACCAGACCGCAATTCGGTCATTTCGCCGTGCGGGCAGGTCCCCGTACGGCACCGTCTTTCATCAGTCGGTCGATGTGCATGCGGATATGGGCGGCTTCCGCCGCCGTGTTGGCAAGCGCTATGGCACGATCGAACGCGACGCGCGCCTCCTCGCCCCGGTCAAGCTGCATCAAAAGGCCACCCTTGAGGCCGAAGAAGTGGAAATAGCCGGAAAGCCTCTGTTCGAGCGGCTCGATCATGGCAAGCGCCTCTTCCGGTCCACGCACCTTTGAGACCGCGACGGCGCGGTTGAGCGTGACCACCGGCGACGGCTGCATCTGTTCGAGCAGGCCATAGAGCAGGTCTATCTCCACCCAGTCGGTGTCCTCGGCCTTCTCGGCCCGGGCATGCAGCGCGGCAATCGCCGCTTGCACCTGGTAGGGGCCGGGTTTGCGATGGCGCAACGCCTTGTCGACCAGCGCCAGCCCCTCTTCGATCATCTTGCGGCTCCACAGGCTGCGATCCTGATCCTCGAGCAGCACGATCTCGCCCTCTTCGTCGAAACGGGCCGGCGCGCGGGCATGCTGCAGCAGCAGCAGCGCCGTCAGCCCCATGATCTCCGGCTCGGTCTGGAACAGCCTGAGCAACAGCCGCGCCAGCCGGATCGCCTCATCGCACAGCGGCGCGCGGGCCGGCGCCTCGCCGCTGTTGGTCGAATAGCCCTCGTTGAAGATCAGGTAGACCATGGCGGCGACAGCGGCGAGCCGTTCCGACCGCTCGACCGCGCCCGGCGTCTCGAACGGCACGCCGGCGTCCGCGATGCGCGCCTTGGCGCGGGTGATGCGCTGCTCCATGGCGCTTTCGCCGACCAGGAAGGCGCGCGCGATCTGCTTGACCGTAATGCCCGAGACGATGCGCAGCGCCACCGCGATCTGCTGCGTCGCCGGTAGATCGGGATGACAGCAGATGAACAGCAGCCGCAAGATGTCGTCGCGGTAGTGCGCCCCGTCCAGCCGCTCGGCGATATCGCTCTCGGCATCGTCCAGGTCGGAGATCTGGTCTTCCTCCGGCAGCGGCGCCTGCTTGGCACGCTTGCGCACCGCGTCGATGCCGCTGTTGCGGCCGACAAAGATCAGCCAGGCCGCCGGGTCGCGCGGCGGCCCGTTCTGCGGCCAGTTCTTCAAGGCCCTGAGGCACGCGTCCTGGAAAGCTTCCTCCGCCGTATCGAGATCGCGGAAATAGCGCAGCAGCGCGCCCATCGCTTGCGGACGGGCGGCGCTGATCGCCGAGCTGATCCAGGCGAGGTCGGTCATACGGCTACCTTGTTGGTGTGAAACATCTGAACCGGCCGGATCTCGTAGGAGCCGCCGCTCGGGTTGACGTCGGACAGTTCGCGGGCGAACTCGACAGCCTCGTCGAGATCGGCGCATTCCAGCGTGTAGAAGCCGAGGAATTGCTCCTTGGTCTCGGCGAAAGGCCCGTCGATGACGACAGACTCGCCCTTGACCTTTCTCAGCGTCGTCGCCGCCGTGGTCGGCAACAGCCGCGCCACGGGGCCAAGGCGTCCAGCCTGGGCGTACTTTTCCTGCACGTTGAGGAGCTTGCCGATGACTTCATCGTCCTGCGCCTTGCTCCACGAGCTGACGACGTCTTCGGAGGCATAGCAGAGGATTGCGTAGAGCATGGTTCGTCCTTTTCTCAGTCAAAGGACGAAACAGTAGGACCGATCCCGACACGACGTCGATAAAAAAATCCCGATGCTGCGCATTTGGTGACCGCCCCTTGCCGCCAGTCAGCTCTCGCGCGTCTTCAGCCATCTCAGCACGAGAGCTTCCTCGTCATCGAGACCGTCTATCGAGCGCTTGCCCTTGTTGGCCTGCGCCATTTCGTCGAGCAGCCGGCCTTGCGACCAGGCGTCGAAGACCTGCGGATGGATGTAGCATTTGCGGCAAACGGCACGTGTGTTGCCCAGCCGCTCGGCGACCTTGTCGATGACGCCGTTCATCACCCGCTTCTGCTGCGCCTGGCTTTCCGGCAATTGCGTCTGCGCAAACAGCGACGCGGCGTGGATGGTGCCGCCCCAGGTGCGGAAATGCTTCGAGCTGAACGCATCGCCGGCGGCCTCCCTGATATAGAGGTTGACGTCCTCGGAGCGGACCGGCCGCCTGTTGCCGTCTTCATCGAGATACTGGAACAGTTTCTGCCCCGGCAGGTCCTGCGCGCCGCGCACGATCCCGGCGATGCGGCGATCGACGAGTTTGAGCTTCCACTCCTTGCCGGACTTGCCCTTGAAGGCAAAACGCAGGCTTGAGCCGACGATATCGACATGGCGGTCGCGCAGCGTGGTCAGCCCGAAACTCTTGTTGTCGCGGGCGTAGGCGGCGTTGCCGACGCGGATCATCGTGTTGTCGAGCAGCCAGACGACCGCGGCAACGACACGCTCGAACGGCAGGCCGCGACGGCGCAGATCGCTGTCGATCCGGCGCCGCAGGGCCGGCAGGCTTTCGGCGAAGGCGACAAGGCTCGAATATTTGGCGCCGTCACGCTCTTCGGCCCATTGCGGATGGTAGCGGTATTGCTTGCGGCCGCGCTGGTCCCTGCCGGTTGCCTGGATGTGGCCGGCGGCGTCGGGCGAAATCCATACATCCGTCCAGGCCGGCGGAATGACGATCGCCTCGATGCGTGCCCTCGTGGTGTCGGCAACTGCCCGCCCGTCCGGCCCCTGGTAGGAAAACCCCTTGCCTGTCTTCATCCGCCGGATACCGGGCTCGGCATCGCTGACATAGGTCAGCGATGCATGATCGGCCGAGGTCTGCGCCCCCTTCTTCGGCACAGCGTCTTCATCAGCCGATCGGCTGTGCGACAATCCGGATTTTTGCAGCATGTCTGCTCCACGCAAATATCCGTAGATAAGCTGCGGGCCGATTGCTGGTTCCACGCGCCGTCCGAAAACCCGCTGGCGCCAAGCCTGCTTCAGGCCTTTTCGAGCACGACCGGAATGACGTCGACAGCCTGCTCGCCGACCTGTCCCCCCGTGGTCTTGAGCACGCCGACGATCGGCGCCACGTCCGAATAGTCGCGGCCGTAGCCGACGGTGATGTGGTCGTTGCTGGCCCGCATGCCGTTGGTCGGATCGAATTCCTGCCAGCCGGCATCGCGCCCGCACCAGACCTTGACCCAGGCATGCATGGCATCGGCGCCTTCCAGCCGAGGCTTGCCCTTCGGCGGGATGGTGCGCAGGAAGCCGCTGACATAGCCGGCCGGAATGCCGAGCCCGCGCAGGCCGGCGATCATGATGTGCGAAAAGTCCTGGCAGACGCCGCGCTTCAGCTTGAAGGCATCGCTGGCCCGGGTTCGCACCGTGGTTGCCTCGCCATCATAGGTGAAATCGCGATGGATGCGATCGCACAGGTCCATTGCCGTGCCGGCGGCCGAGCCGCCGACGCTGTCGTGCGCATAGCTAGTGATCGCACCATCGAGGCCGGCATGCGTGCTGCCTGTCAGAAAATGGTGCGGTGTATCAGGCGCCAGCGACCGCACCGCGGCGAGCTCCTGCCTGAGCCGGCCGATATCCGGCGACACGTCGAGCCCCGGCTCGGGCCGCGACACCGACACGCGTGCGCTCATCCTTATGTCGAGCGCGTCATGCGCGTCGCGAAAGGCGATCGAGGTGACGTTGTTGCCGAAGAAGTCGGAAAAATCCGAACGTTCGTTGGGCGCCGGCGCAAACGACAATGACGCGGCTATGACGCGCTGCACGCCGGAAATCGTCGATGGCAACACACGGATCTGATGGCGACCGCCGCCGGCCGCCGCCGCATAGTCGTAGTGGAGATGGAGCCGGATGTCGTAAAGCATGCGCTACTTTTCTTGTCTTGGCGCAGGTTCTTGTCGCAAAACCCTGCGACACGTTTGCGGAACCTGGTTAGCCGAAATAGGCTTTGGCGAGGCTGTTGTAGAGGCCGCCGATTTCATGGGCGAGATCGTCCAGCGCCTTTGCCGTCATGTCCGAAGGCTCCTTGATGGCGATGGCGGTATTGAGCTGCAGGATCTCTTTCGCCGCCGGCGACATATGCCCCTCGCCGCCGAGCGACGGCAACAGGCCGATCTCGGCCTTCAGCCTTTCGAGCTGGAACAGGATGGAGCGCGGGTTGAGCGGGTCGAGCGCGAGAAGATCGATCACTGTGCGCCGGCCCGCCTGCACCGGATATTGCCGGCGGTGGGTCATGACGCTGTCGCCGATCTCCAGCATCATGTCGAGCGCGCCGTCCGGCGCCTTGGCGCTGGTCAGCCGGGACAGCGTGCGGGCGATCTGGATGCCGCGCTCCAGCCGCCGGCCGATCTCGAGGAAACGCCAGCCAACCCCCACGGGGGGGGGGGACCCGTGTGGGGGGGGGG